>NZ_LZJG01000078.1:0-48936 GCF_001667785.1 Mycobacterium sp. E3247
AACCGGGTGACGCTGGACGCCCAGCGGTTCGCCCAGCTCGGCAGCTGGAGCGGCCGCATCGCCGTCGACGGCGAGGAAATCGCCGTCGACCCCGCGGTCTGGCTCGGCAGCCGCGACCGGTCCTGGGGCATCCGGCCGATCGGCGAGCCCGAGCCCGCGGGCCGGCCGGCCGACCCGCCGTTCGAGGGCATGTGGTGGCTGTACGTGCCGATGGCGTTCGACGACTTCGCCATCGTGCTGATCATCCAGGAAGCGCCCGACGGCTTCCGATCGCTCAACGACTGCACCCGGATCTGGCGCGACGGACGCGTCGAGCAGCTGGGCTGGCCGCGGGTCAAGATCCACTACCGGTCGGGCACCCGGATCCCCACCGGGGCGACGATCGACGCCACCGCCCCCGACGGGACGCCGGTGCGCTTCGACGTGGAGTCCAAGCTGCCGGTGCCCATCCACGTCGGCGGCGGCTACGGCGGCGACTCGGACTGGCTGCACGGAATGTGGAAGGGCGAGAAGTTCGTCGAACGCCGGACCTACGACATGACCGACCCGGCGATCGTCGCGAGGTCCGGCTTCGGGGTCATCGACCACGTCGGGCGCGCCGTGTGCCGGGACGGCGACGGCGAACCCAAAGAGGGTTGGGGCCTCTACGAGCACGGCGCGGTGGGCCGCCACGACCCGTCGGGATTCAAGGACTGGTTAACCGTCGCGCCGTAACGAGCCGCGATACGCCGCACCGGGGTGGTCGTCGGGCAACAACGGCCCCGCCCCGCCCAGCCTCTCGCGCAATGTCGAGCGGGGCAAGGCTTCCGGCACCCGGCCGCGACGACGCAGCTCGGGCACTACGAGCTCGGCGAAGTCGACGAAGGTCCCCGGGGTCGTCACGTAGGCCAGGTTGAACCCGTCGACGTCGGCCTCCTCGACCCAGCGTTCGAGTTCGTCGGCCACCTCCCCCGGCGACCCGGTCAGCACCGGGCCGCGGCCACCGAGGCCGATCTCGTCGGCGAGTTCACGAACGGTCCAGGCGCGATCGGGATCCGCGGTGGTGAACGAGGCCAGCGCGGATCGGTTGGCCTCGGTTTGGACGTAGCGCAGCGGCTCGTCGGGGTCGAGCTCGGCCACGTCGACCCCGGTCCAGCCGCCGAACAGGGCCAGCGCCCCGGTGGGGCTGACAAAGCGCCGGTAGTCGGCGAGTTTGGCGACGGCTTCCTCATGGGTTGCGGCGACCACCGGGGTGACCATGGTGAAGACCTTGATGGACCGGGGATCGCGGCCCAGCTCGGCGGCGGCCTGCCGCAGGGCGCGTACGGGGCCGCGCACGATCTGCGGCGTCGGGCCGGACACGAAAACCGCCTCCGCGTGCGCCGCGGCGAACCGGACACCGCGCGGCGAGGCGCCGGCCTGAAACAGCACCGGGGTGCGCTGCGGCGAGGGTTCGCACAGGAACGGGCCGGGAACGGAGAAGTACCGGCCTTTGTGCTCGATGTCGTGCACCTTCGCCGGATCGGTGAACACTCCCCGCTCCCGGTCGCGCACGACCGCGCCGGCCTCCCACGACGCTTCCCACAGCTTGTAGCAGACCTCGAGATACTCGTCGGCGATCTCGTAGCGCTGGTCGTGCGGGATCTGCGTGTCCAGCCCGAGGTTGCGTGCGGCGCTGTCCAGATACGACGTGACGATGTTCCACGCCACCCGTCCACCGGTCAGGTGATCGAGGGTCGAGAGCCGGCGCGCCAACGCGTAGGGCTGTTCGTACGTCAGCGACAGCGTGATGCCGAAGCCCAGGGTCTGGGTCACCGCCGCCATCGCCGACACCGCCGCGGTCGGGTCGTTGACCGGGAACTGCGCGGCATCGATGACCGCCGCGTCCCGCGAGGCGCCGTACACGTCGTAGACGCCCAGCACGTCGGCGAGGAACAGGGCGTCGAAGCCGCCGTCTTCCAGGATGCGGGCCAGCTCCGTCCAGTATCCGAGTTCGCGATACCGGTAGCCCTGGTCCTCGGGATGGCGCCACAGCCCCGCCGATTGGTGGCCCACGCAGGCCATGTCGAAGGCATTGAGAAAGATCCTGCTCATCAGCTCACCCGATCTCGTCCGCGCGCGTCTCCCGCGCCGCAAAGGCCGCCGCGAAAGTGATCGCCGCGAGCACGCCGAAATAGCCCACGATCAGCCATGGGCTGCCGCCGCCGACCGCCAACAGGGCCGCGGCGATCAAGGGCGCGAACCCTCCCGACAGGACCGCGCCGATCTGGTACCCGAGCGACGAGCCGCTGTAGCGTATCCGGGTGTCGAACAGCTCGGCGAACCATGCCGCCTGCGGGCCGTACATGGCGTCGTGAACGACGTTGACGCCGAACACGATTGACGCGACGACCGCGACCGCCGAGCCGCTTGAAGCCGCGATGAAGAACAGCGCGAGGGCCACGACGCCGGCCAGCGCGCCGAACAGGTACGGCGGTCGCCGGCCCACGCGGTCCGACAGCAGCGCCCAGCCCGGAGTGCTCACGAAACCCAGAGCCGACGATATCGACACCGCGATCAACCCGACGCTATTGCCCTTACCGAACGAATCCTGCAGGTAGGTAAGCGAATACGTGGTCAGCAGGACGAACAGTGCGATCTGCGACAGGCGCAACCCCGTGGTGATCAGCACGTTGCGCGGCTGGCGGCGCAGCGCCTCGAACACCGGCAGACGCGAGAGCTCGTCGCGCTCCCGCAGCCGGCCGAAGACGTCGGCGTCGGTGAGCCGCAGTCGCAGAAACAATCCGATGCCGACCAGAACCGCGCTGAACAGAAACGGAATTCGCCAGCCGAACGCGAGAAAGGCTGCCGGGCCGGTCGCGCTGCGGGTCACGTAGAAGACCGACGTCGCCAGCAACATGCCTGCCGGGGAACCGAGCTGGGTGAAGCTGCCGAACAAACCGCGGCGGCCGGGCGGCGCATGCTCCACCGACAACACCGCCGCGCCGCCCCACTCGGCGCCCACGGCAAGCCCCTGCAGCACCCGCAGCGTCGCCAACAGGACCGGCGCAAGCAGCCCGGCCGTCGCATAGGTCGGCAGCAGGCCGATCGCGGTGGTGACCAGACCCATCACCAGCAGCGCGGCCACCAAAACCGCCTTGCGGCCCAGCCGGTCCCCGAAATGGCCGGAGACGACGGCGCCGATCGGGCGTGCCCCGAAGCCGGCGGCGTAGGTCGCGAAGGTGGCCAGCGTCCCCGCGGTGGGGGAAACGTGCGGGAAGAACAGCGGCTTGAAGACGAGCGCGGATGCGGTCGCGTACAGGTAGAAGTCGTACCACTCGATGGTGGTGCCGACCATGCTGCCCAGGGCGACGGTTCGCAGGTCCGGCCTGACGTCGGCTGCCGGTGCGGTGGTAATCACGTGCCGATCACGTAGACGCACGCTAACCAAAGTCCCGACGTCAACGTATGTTTGCCCTCGCCGTGATGCGAACGCGCGAAACCGGCGCCGGCGTTTGCCGCACGGAACCGCGGAAAGTGTTGTTGACTGGTGCGCGTGCCAAATCCGCCGTGGATCGTCGACGTCGTCGTGGTCGGCGCGGGCTTTGCGGGGCTTGCCGCGGCGCGCGAGCTGGCCCGCCAGGGGCATGACGTGGTGGTGTTCGAGGGCCGCGACCGCGTCGGGGGTCGATCCTTCACCGGCAGCGTGGCGGGGTTGCCCGCCGATCTCGGGGGCACCTTCGTCGGGCCGACCCAGGACGCGGTCCTGGAGCTGGCGGCCGAACTCGACGTCTCGACCATCCCGACCCACCACGACGGCAAGAACGTGATCCACTGGCGCGGCTGGACGCATTCCTACCGCGGCACCATCCCCAAGCTCTCGCTGACCGGGCTGCTGGACATCGGCCGGCTGCGTTGGCAATTCGACCGGATCGCCCGCAGCGTCCCGTTGTCGGCCCCGTGGGACGCGCGCCGTGCGCGCGAGCTCGACGACGTGTCGCTCGGCGGCTGGCTGCGGGCCGTGCACGCCACCGCCTCGTCGCGCGACCTACTGGCGATCGTGGCGCGGGTGACCTGGGGATGCGAACCGGACGACGTGTCGATGCTGCACGCGGCCCGCTACACGCACGCCGCCGGTGGCCTGGACCGGCTGCTCGACGTCGAGAACGGCGCCCAACAGGACCGTTTCCCGGGCGGCACCCAGCAGATCGCCGAGGCCGCGGCCGCCGAGCTGGGCACCCGGGTCGTGCTGGGCGCGCCGGTCCGGCGCATCGACCGGCACGGCGCCGGGGTGACGGTCACCACCGACGTCGGCCAGGCCGAGGCGGGGTTCGTGGTCGTCGCGGTGCCGCCCGCCCATCGCGCATCGATCGAGTTCGCGCCCCCGCTGCCCGCCGAGTACCACGAACTCGCCCGGCATTGGCCGCAGGGCCGGCTCAGCAAGGCGTACGCCGCGTATTCCACGCCCTTTTGGCGCGCCAACGGCTTCTCCGGCCAGGCGCTGTCCGACACCGGACCGGTGTTCATCACCTTCGACGTCAGCCCGCACGCCGACGGGCCCGGTGTGCTGATGGGCTTCGTCGATGCGCGCGCGTTCGACTCGCTGTCCCCGGAGCAGCGCCGCGACGAGACGCTGCGCTGCTTTGCGACGCTGTTCGGCGACGACGCGCTCAAGCCGCTCGACTACGTCGACCACTGTTGGGGTGCAGAGGAATTCGCGCCCGGCGGGCCCACCGCCGCGGTCCCGCCCGGATCGTGGACCCGGTTCGGGCGGTGGCTGCGCGAGCCGGTCGGCCCCATCCACTGGGCCGGCACCGAGACCGCGGACGAATGGACCGGGTTCCTCGACGGCGCCGTCAGGTCCGGCCAGCGGGCGGCCGCCGAGATCACCGCCCTGCTATGAGCTGATCCGCACGTCCTGGGTCACCGATTCGGCGAGCGCCCGCAAATGGCGGTTGACCTCACGCGGGTGTTCGAGCATCGAGCAGTGACCGCCGGGCAGCTCGACCAGGCCGACCACGTTGGGCGCGGTGCCCGCGATCCTGCGGGCCTGGCCGATCGGGGTGAGCCGGTCGCGTTCGCTGCCGATGACCAGGGTCGGCACCGTCAAACCGTCCAGCTCGAGGTACCGCGACCCCAACGCCGCGACCAGCATCCGTGCGCAGCCGGCGCGCCCCGCGGGCGAGGTCTGTTCGAAGAACTGGTGCACGATCCTGGCCACGCTGGGGTCGGCGTCCCGGCCCACCGCCAGCATTCCGACGAAGTAGCGGCTCGGGATGCGGGCGGCGCTCGGGATCGGGAACCCGCCGAACGCGTGGATCAGGGCGCGGGCGGCGGCCACCCGGGCCGACGACAGCCCGTGTGGCACCGACAGCAGTTGCACCTTGCGGACCAGGTCCCCGGTGGTGGTGTTGATCAGCGCGACCGCGTCGGCGCGCCGGCGAACCATGTGCCGGTACCGTGCGGACCACGCGGCGATGGTGATGCCGCCCATCGAATGTCCGGCCAGCACCGCGCGCTCGTGCGGCGCCAACGTCGCATCGAGCACCGAATTCAGGTCGGAGGCAAGGTGTTTCAGGCTGTATCCGTTGCGCCGGGGCATGCCGCTGCGCCCATGACCGCGGTGATCGAAGGCGATCACCCGGTAATCGTTGGACAGATCGGCGATCTGGTAGGCCCAGGCCCGGATGGCACACGTGATGCCGTGCGTCAGCACGATCGGGTAGCCGTCGGGCGGCCCGAACACCTCGGCGTGCAACCGGGTGCCGTCGGTCGCCCGGACGGCCACCGTCTGGCTGGGGGGCAGCACGTGGGGGTACGGATCGATTGCGCGAGCCGTTCGTCGAGCGCTCATCGCCGCACCCCCCTCCAACACGGCCCCGTCGCCGCAGTTAAGGACGCCAGCAAGTTTATCCCTAAGGTCCGTTCGGATTCGGTAAATCCGGCAAACGATTCTGATGTGAGACGCTAAGACCCGTGTACCCGATGTCCCGTCGGGAATTCATCGCGGCAACCACGGGCGTGGTCGGCGGCGGGCTGCTGGCCGCCTGCGCGCCGCGGCGCCCCCCGCCGGCGCAACCGCCGTGGCCGGAAACCCGGTCGGTCCTGATCGTCGGCGCGGGGATGGCCGGCCTGTCCGCCGCCCGCAGCCTGGCCGACGCGGGATGGCCGGTTCGGGTGATCGAAGCCCGCGACCGCATCGGCGGACGCGTCCACACCGACCGCGACTGGGGCACCCCGCTGGAAATGGGCGCGTCGTGGATCCACGGAACGACCGACAACCCGCTGGTGCCGCTGGCGCGGCAAGCGCAAGCGCAGCTGGTCACGACCGACTATTACAGCTGGGCCAAGCTCGTGATCGACCCCGAACTCGCCCCGCTCGACTACGACCCGACACTGTGGCGCGCCTTTGTGGAACGGGCGCGGTACCAAGTCGACGGCGGCTCCCTGGCCGCCGCCATCGACGCCGCGGTCGGCGGCCGGGCACTGTCCACCTCCGATCGCGCGCAGCTGGCCTTCTACCTCACCACCGAAATCGAGAATGAGTTCGCCGCCGACGCGGATCGGCTGTCCGCCATCACCTTTGACGAGGGCGACTACACCGGCGGCGATCAGGTTGTCGTCACGAACGGTTACGACGCCCTGCCCAGGCTGCTCGCCAACGGCCTGCGGCTCGAGCTGAACACGCCGGTGACCGCGATCGCGCACCGGGGCGACTCCGTCGTCGTGCGGGCAAGGAATCGGTCGTTCCGGGGACCCGCCGCCATCGTCACGGTTCCCCTCGGCGTGCTCAAAGCCGGTGCCATCGCGTTTGATCCGCCCCTGCCCGACCAACACAGCCGCGCAATCGACGCCCTGGGCTTCGGGGTGCTGTCCAAGAGTTTCTTCCGGTTCGACCGGCGCGGGTGGACGGCGGACAGCGCCTTCTACGAATACCTCGCCGCTGACGGGGGCCCTTGGGCCCAGTGGTTCACCCTGCCGGCCGCGGCGGGTCCAATCGTGTTGGCGTTCAACGCCGGTGACCGCGGCCGCACCGCGGAGGCCGCCTCACCGCGCGACCTGATGGTCACCGCGCTGCCCGTCGCTCGCCGCCTGTTCGGCGATGTCTCGCCGGTGGGCGTCAAGACGTCGAACTGGAGCGCGGACCCGTATGCGCGGGGCGCCTACTCCTTTCACGCTCCCGGTTCGGGCCTCGACGACCGCCGCCGGCTGCAGGATCCGGTCAGCGACCGGCTCTACCTGGCGGGCGAGGCCGTCGGCGTCGACAATCCGGCCACCGTGCACGGCGCCCTGGCCAGCGGGCGCTACGCCGCCGAGCAGCTGATGCACCGGTTGGGCCGCTAGGAAGCCAGCCCCCGAAGCCGCGCCGACATGTCCCCTTGCGGTTCGTGTTGCCGGGCGGGGCCCGAAACCAGCCGACGGCGGGCCGTCGTCGCGCCTTCGATGTGCGCGAGGGCCACGGCGACCGAGTCGGCGATCGGCAGGCCGTGGTCGGTGACGATCCGGGTGAGCCGGCGCAGCGCCGCGCCGCCGACGACGACGGACCGCAGCTGGGCCCGGCGATGCTCCTCGTTGAGGACCAGCAGCGCGCGCAGGCCCGAGCCGGCAAGGAAATCCAGGCCGCCGAGGTCGAGCACCAGCGGGGCCTTCAGCCGCGAAAACCGGCGAACGGCCTCGGTGATCAGGTCGACGTTCGATGCGTCGACCTCACCGTCGATGCGCAAGACGGTGGCCACGCTGCGGGCGTGAACATGGATTTGCGCTCCGGCGCAATCGATTTGATAACGGCTGCGCGGCTGGCCGAGCAGCGCGGGCGGATGCGTCTGGGGTGTGCGTAGATCGGGTGAAGCGGTCATGGTTGTGCGCCCTTCAGGCTTGAGAGTGAGCAGGGCGAGCGACGACGGTGTCCAAGTGGCGCCCGTAGATAACGGCAGCTGGGGACTCAACCTGACCAAAGCCTACCGGCTACGGCGGCCGCCGGCGGACATCGGCGGCCCGGCCCGCCCGCCGTTCGGCCCGCAATCGGCGGCCGACCAGGGGTTACACCGACGACACGGGGCGGGAAAAAACAACTTTCGGCGTGTTCACATCGCAACCATGGCGTGAGGGTGACGCGCGAGGGGACGCGACGGGCCTGACCTGCGCGTTGGCGGCGTGTCGCTACGGCTGCGGGGTCATGTGCCGCAGGGTGGTGTGCGGGCTCTGGCCGTACGTCTGCCGATACAGCACCGCGAACCTGCCGGTGTGCGCGAACCCCCACCGCTGGGCGATTTCGGTGACGGTGGTGTCGGACGGCGCGCCCGCCAGCAGCTCTTGATGGGCGCGGTTGAGGCGCACGCGGCGAATGTATTCCGTTGGCGTGGTGGCGAGCTGGCGGCGAAAGAGGTACTGCACCGCCCTGGGCGTCAGATGAACCTTCGCGGCGACGTCGTTGATGCTGACGTCGGCGGCGGCGTGACGATGGATGAAAGACACTGCTTCCCTGAGCGTTTCGGGCAACGCCGGCTCGTCAGCCAGATCCTGTTCGGTGACGTTGGACGGGAAACACTCCAGCAGCGCGCCGGCCAGCAGCGGAGCCAACCCCGCCACGATCAGCGGCTGATGCGCCGTGTCCGGCCCGGCCAAGGTCCCCACCACATAATCCAGCGCCCGCTGCCACGCCCGCGCGGCCGCGCGCGAGCGTGGGCGCCAGTCCCGGAAGTGGATCTGCCGGGGTAACGGCGCGCGCCAATCCGCGGCGGCCCGGTGCAGCACGTCCCCGGGGATGCTGACCACATCGAACCGTGACCCGTTGCACTGCAGCACGCACGGCATCCCGCCGGCGACGAGCACCGGCAAGTCCACCGACGCGAGGGGGCCGCCGGCAACGCTCGTCGACCCCGCGCGGGGCTGGATCACGACGACGCCCGCGGAGGCGGGGATCTCCAGCGCGACGCGTCCCTGAATCGTCACGTCGTCCAGCGTCATCGAGCCGGCCTCGCAGCGGCGGTGGGACACCGCCGAGCGGCCCATCAGCCCGGTGATGCGCCACCCGGGGGTGTAGACGCCGGCAAAGAATCGCCGCGCGGCCTGCGCGTCTACGGTGCGGAACTGGTCGAACCGAATCGCCGAGCCGGGAACACCTGCCGGCCGCCCGGCATCGCCGACGAGCGCCGGGGCGCCCGGGTCGGCTTTCTGCGCGTCGGGCCGTTGACAGCCGGCACCGGCGGCCACACCAGGGCCGGTGCTATCGGTGATGCTCGTCATGGCGGTCATAGTCTGCGGCCCCCCCAGGGCTTTCGCACTGTCATCATTGCATCACCGGACACCCGACGACTGCAAGCGCGCCGGTGTCCAGCGTGGGGAGCCCACCTGTCGGTAAATGTTGAGCGTGTCGAGGGCGATCCGGTCCCACGCATAGCGCGACACGGCGCGACTGCGGCCGGCAGCGCCCATGCTCTCACATTGAAAGCTCTGCGGGAGCAGGTTTCTCAGCGCGGCGGACAGTCCGACGGACGATCCCGGCGACAGCACCAAGCCGGTGACGTTGTCCACCACGGCGTCTTTGAGCACCCCCACCCCGAACGCCGCCACCGCCACCCCGCTGGCCATCGCCTGCAGGACCGCTGTCGCGCGCGGCGGCCGTCGCGGCGTGCAGGCGACGACGTCGGCGGATCTCAACAGCGTCGGCAGCTCGTCATCGGCGACGGTGCCCGCGAACCGAACCCGGTCGCCGACCCCCAGCCTGGCGGCCAGCAGTTGCAGCCGGACCCGCGCCTCGTCGTGCGCCCGGTTCGTGGCGCCGGTCTCCGCCACCACCAACTCGGTGGCGGGGACCCTGCGCAGGGCGCCGATGGCGATATCAAAACCGTTGTCCGGCAGGGGGTTCGGCGCGAGGCAGAGGACACGATGCAGGTCGGTGCGGGCCAGCGCCGGACCGCTCGAGGTGAATCGCTCGACGTCGACACCGCTCGTCAAAGCCGACACGCGGGCGCGGCTGCGGCGCAGCCGGGTCAGCGCGTCGACGTCATCGGAGCTCTCACCGGTCACCCACCTCGCGCTGCGCGCCAGGAGCGGTTCGATGCGGAGCCGTTCGCTCTCCGAATGCTTGCCCGTCCCGTTCGTGGCGGCCAGGCCCGGGAAAGTCTGGACGGTCGGGACGTCCTGCCGCCGGGCGGCCAGCTGCGCGGCCAGACCGCCGAGCCACCCGTAGGCGTGCACGACGTCGGGCGCCTCGGCCGCCCATTGGCCGGCGAGGGCGCCCGCCCAGTCGCCGACGTAGGGCAGCACGTCCGAGACCGACTTTGCCGCTCGTGGGCCGACGCCCACCGATACGGTGCGGCCGTCGGTGCTGATACCCGCAGCTCGGCGGCCATTGTGCCGAACGAACCGGGTGACCTGGTGGCCCTGGGCCGCGAGCGCGGCGGACAGTTGCTGTGGGTCGTCGCCGACGACGTCGTCGCCGCTGACGATCGCGATCCTCACCTTCGAACCCCTTCCGTCGCCTTTGGCGTGGGGGCGTACCCGGCCCGATATGGGCGAAACTCGGCGGCGCAGCCGTTTCGCCTCAGGCGCCGCGGTTTCGCATTGTGGACAACGCTTCGGGGCCCGACCCGAACGGATCGCTGGCGGGACTGTGCCGCGGCCGACGTTTTGGAAGACTAGACGGGTGGCGAGCGACGCGCACCTGCCCGTCGTCGAGCTGGTGGTCCTGCTGGCGTCGGCGGGTGGCCTGGACGCGCTGTCACGAGTGTTGACGGACCTGCCGGACGAGTTTCCGGCCGCGGTCGTCATACAGCAACACCTCGGCGACCACGACAGCGTGCTGCCGGCGATTCTTCGCCGGCAGAGCGCGCGGCCGGTCAGCTGGGCGCGCGACGGGCAGGCCCTGGCGGCGGGACAGGTGGTCATCTGCCCGCCGGGCATGCAGCTGGAGCTGACCCCGGACGGCCGCTGCCACCTGCGCGCCATGAAGAGCCTCGGGATGCGGCGCTTCGACGTGCTGCTGCGGTCGGTCGCCGAATCGTACGGGCCACGCAGCGTGGCGGCGGTGTTGTCCGGCTCCGGGCAAGACGGGGCCGCGGGCACGGCGGCGATGAAGCGCGCCGGCGCTGTCGTCCTCGCGGAGAGCCCGGACACCGCCCTGTATTCGTCGATGCCGGTGGCGGCGGCGCGGGCCGGGGCCGAACCGGTGTTGCCGATTCACCAGATCGGCCGGGCGCTGACGGCCATCGTCGAAGGGGCGCCGCTGCCCGCGCAGCAGCCCCACGACGGCGCCAGGGTGTCCTGGGGCCCCCCGATGCACGACTCCGGTGCGGACACGCCGGCACCGGGGCTGCTGTGCGAAGAGGTCGTGAACAACGCGGCGGGCCGCGCCGAACTCGCCGCGTCGCGCGCCGCCGAACTCGCCCGCAGACGCCGGGACCTCTCCGCGGGATTCGGCGCCACCACGGAAACGGTGGAGACGGCGCGGCGCAGGGCCGCCGAGTCGCGGCGCCGCGCGCAGTTGGCCCACCAGGCCGCCGAGGAAGCGGCCGCGCGGTGGGGGCGCTGAGGCGGCTAACTCACCACCTCCATCAGCAGCAGCGCGCCCCGGGTCGTCTCCTCACCCGACCGGAACGACGTGCACGTGACGCGTACCCGGGTGGGCCGCCCCCGCCGGTTGACCGCGTCGACCTCCGTCTCACCGGAGCTGTCGGCGTCGACGAACGCGTTGCCGATCAGCGGCCGCACGCTTTCCAACGGCAGGCCGATGTCCAGATTCGTGAGCCTGTTTCCTATCGTTTCGTCCGCGCGTAGCCCCCACAGCTCCTCGCAGCCACGGTTCCACAGGATGACCTTCATCTCGCGGTCCACCACCACCATGCCCATGTGAACCGAGTCGATGAGCGAATCCAGGAAGGTCCTCGCGTCGTCCAGTTCCACGCCGCGCTCCCGCAACATGTCGTTGATGGTGTGCAACTCGTCGTTGGTGGACTGCAGCTCCTCGTTCATGGTCTCGAGTTCTTCGTTGGTGGACTGCAGCTCCTCGTTCGTGGTCTCCAGTTCCTCCACGGTGGACTGCAGTTCCTCGTTGGTGGTCTCGAGTTCCTCGTTGGTGGACTGCAGCTCCTCGTAGGCCGCTTCGAGCTGGCGGTTGGTCTGGACCACCTTGTCAAGCAGGGCGCGCGTCGCGCTGACGTCGAAGAACACGATCGACACGCCGAGCAACCCGTTCTCGGCGTCGACGAGCGGGTTCACGTGGATCTCGAACCACACCGTCTCGGCGCCCGGCCGCTGCCATTTGACGTCCTGGATCCGCGCCGGCCGGCGCTCCACCTTGGCCTGCTCCAGATACGCCCGCAGCTCCACCGGCCGGTAGGACACCTCGAGGTCGCGCAGCAGCCGGCCGATGTCGCGGGCTGAGAGCCCGAACAGGGTCTCGGCCTGTTGATTGATCATCGCGACGGTGTCCTCGCCGGTGACCACGATCTGAGCCACCGGACTGGCACGAAAAGCCAAGTCGCGCACCGTCGTCAGGCCCGTCAGGTCGACGTTGCGCTCGTAGAACGCCCCGGCGGGGTCGTAGCGCTCGATGCCGACGTGGCTGCCGATCGCCTTGCGGAAGATTCGGTGTTTGAGGTTCAGCGGGGTGAACCGATCGCCGTGGCTGAGCAGCATCTCGGCGTGCCCGAGGAACAGCGTCCCCTGCGGCGCAAGCGCGAAATGCAAGCGGCTCAACACGTTTCGCTGCGTCTCGGCATTGAGGTACATCAGCGTGTTGCGGCACACCAACAGATCGACGCGGGAGATGGGCGCGTCCGCGACCAGATCGTTGCGGCCGAAGATCACCGCACGGCGCAAGTCCTTGTGAAAGACGTAGCGGCCGTTGACCTGTTCGAAATAACGGGACAGCAGGTCGGCGGGCACCGACTCGACGGCCTTGGCGTCATAGGACGCGGCGCGCGCCTCGGTCAGCGCGTCCTCGTCGATGTCGGTGGCGTAGATCTTGACCCGTTGCCGGAACGCCTCGGGCCCCAGCGCCTCGGCCAGCAGCATGGCCAGCGTGTAGGCCTCCTCGCCGGACGCGCAGCCCGCGCTCCATACCCGGATCGGGTCCCCCGGACCGCGCTCGGCCAGCATCCGCGGAATGACTTCGGCGGCGATGTATTCCCAAGCCTCCGGGTCGCGGAAGAAGGCGGTGACATTGATCAGGATGGTGTTGAAGAGCGCGGCGAATTCGTCGGAACTGGCTTGCAGGAAGTCGAGGTATTCCTCGAAGGTGCTGTAGCCCGCCTGGTCCATCCGGTGGCGGACCCGGCGCATCAGGGACGTGCGCTTGTAGCCGGTGAAGTCGAAGCCGCGCGAGTCCCGCATGTAGCGCAACAGGGCCTCGAAAGCCTCGTCAGTCGTCCCGTCCATCCAAGTCCCGTCCGCCTCGAGCGTGGCCGAAGGACTTGAACATTACTCGCGGTGATCAGAGCCGGTTCTCGCAACCGACCAGTGCCCACACCGTCTTGCCCGTCGAGGTCGGCGTGGCACCCCAGGCCCGGCACAGGGCGGAGACGATCGCCAGGCCGGACACCAGCTCGGCGCCGCGTTCGGCGTCCTCGTGCCGGCCCGGCAACCGGTCGCTGCAATCCTCGACCGCGACGGTGACGGCGTCGTCGAAGCTTTCGACGATCAGCACGGGCGCGCTCGTCGTGTGGTCGAGCACGTTCTCGACGAACACGGTGGCCACCGTGGACGCCACGGGGACCGCCTCCCGGCTGTCCCATTCGGTGAGCCAATCGCTGACGATCGTGCGGGCCAGGCCGAGGCTGCCGCGTGAACGCGGAAGCTCGGTGCGGGCCCGACGGCGGACCCGTAACGACTGACTGCGCACGGCGTCCAGCGCCGACTCCCGGGTGGGGTGCACCGGCACGTACCGGGTCACGCCGCCGGCGGCGATCGCCCGCCGCGTGTCCGGTGCCGAGCACACCAGCAGGATCGGGACGTCCGGCCAGACGCTGACGTGCCAGCGCGCGCTGGTGAAGACCGTCCAGGCCGACGCCGTCGGCGCGGAGAGCCGGTCGACGTCGACGATCACCGCGCTGGGCTCGTCCAGGGCCGCCTTGATCACCGCGTCCCGGAGAGTCCGATACGTGAAGCTGTCCAGCACGCCCGCGACCACCAGCACCGGCACCTCATCCTGCGCCTCGGTGTCGATGCCGACGGCGGACCGCGGTTCAGCCACCGCCATCACCGCCATGCGGAGCGGTGTTCGACAACCGATCGCTGAGGGCCTTCAGCGCCCGTTCGGTTTCTTCGGCGAGGTCGGTGTAGCGCCGGTTGAGCAGACCTGGCGCGGCCCGGTCGGCCAATTGTCGCGCCAATCGCGCCTTCTCCTGCAGGCTGCGCACGGCGACCCACAGCGCGCCCTCGACTTCGTCGCCCCGCGCGGCGAGCAACGCCTCGGCCGTCCAGGCGTGACCGACCTGGCAGCGAAAGTTGCCCTCGCTGAGGGAAACCAGGGAGCCATTGCAGTCCGGGCAGGTGAACCCCGACGGGGCGCCCAGTTGTTGGGTGTCGAAATCGGTCGAGAACCGCGACATCATGGCGATGCGATTCTCCAGTTCCATTGCGGCGTCAGGCTCCATCTCTGGATCCTCTCGCTCTTGGTGCGACAGTTCCTTGAGCAGGGCGCCGATTTCGGCGGCCGTGGCCTGGTGGTCCAGCAGGCCGGCGTCGCGCGCGTTGGTCGGCATCGCGGGGAACAGCGCGTCCTCGGGTGACTGGCCGACGGTGATGCCGCCGCGCGAGCGGATCGCGGCCAGGCCCAGCACCCCGTCGTCGAGCACCCCGGAGAGCAGGACGCCCACCGCGCGCGGGCCGAATGCCAGCGCGACCGAGCGAAACAGCGCGTTGATCGCGGGCCGGTGCCCGTTCTCGGTGGGTCCCTGCGACAACAGCACGCGGTGGTCGGCAACGAGCAGGTGGTGGTCGGGGCGGGCGACGTAGATGCGCCCCGGTTCGAGCTTCGCGCCGTCTTCGGCCGCGACGGCCGGCAGCGGGCCGGAGCGGTCGACGATCCGGGACAGCACGCTGGGCGCACCGGGCCGGACGTGCAGGGTCATCACGTAGGCGTAGGGGACGTCGGGCGACAGTCCCGCGGCGAGCTTCGACAGCGCTTCCACTCCCCCGGCGGAGGCACCGACTGCCACCACACCGAGGACTTCGCCGTTGTCACTGATCGCTCCGGTCACCACCCTCGACTACCCGCATCAATGGTAGGTAACCCACGTGGCGAGGGATAGATGCGCGTATCGGCCGGGGCGGGCTTCGCGGGCAGGAGTTTCTACCCCGATCCGGGCGGGCATCCTGATTTCGGCTCTGGTGATCGTGGACAGGAGGATGGATGATGCCGAATTCGTCGATCAAGAACGAGAAGTTGTATAAGGACCTCCGCAAGCAGGGCGACTCGAAGGAGAAAGCCGCCCGCATTTCGAATGCGGCCGCCGCCAGGGGCAAGTCCTCGGTCGGGCGCAAGGGCGGCAAGTCGGGCTCGTATCAGGACTGGACCGTCCCTCAGCTCAAGAAGCGCGCGAAAGAACTTGGCATGTCCGGGTATTCGAGCCTGACGAAGGACAAGCTGGTTGCCAAGCTGCGCAATCACTGACCGTCGCGGGCGCAGGTGAGGCCGAGCCGCTCGATCAACACCAGGAAGGCCACCGCGTAGTCGTTGTCGGCGGTCTGCGCCCTGATCTGATCCCAGTCCAGCCGTTCGCGCACCGCGCGCACGGCGGGCAGCAGCCTGGCGAAGTCGCAGTAATGCTCCCCCAGGGACCGCAGTTGCTGAATCAGCACCATGGTGGGCGGCAGCACGGGCATCCGGATGGCCAGCACGTCGTGCTGCTCGGCGTGGTCCAGGGTCGACGTTTCGACCCGCACACCGTTGAGGCGATGCAGGACGTCGACGACCGTTTCGCCGGCGCGCGCCTTGAACAGCCAGTCCTCCGGCGGCCGTTCGACGGTGAAGCCCGCGTCGCTGAGGGTGGCGACGGCGTCGTCCACGTCCGACTCGGCCACCACCAGGTCCACGTCGTGAGTGGGCTCGGGAGCGCCGTAGGCCCACAGTGCGTAGCTGCCGGCCAGCGCGAAACGCGGTCCGTTCCCCTTGAGCGCCGAGGCCGCACCCCGCAGCGCCTCGCGCAGCGGCGTGCTGGACGCGGGCGGGTCGACGTGGGTCTCGTGCGTTGTCGTCTCGTGGGGTGTCATCGTGCCTAGGTGATACCCCCCGGGCGGGGGGCGGAACCTGCGCGGACGCGGCGGCGGGGACGGTAAGCCGTTTAAGTTGCGGTCGTTTGGGCAAGTCTTACGGTTATGTCAGCCGCCTGGCTCCATGCGCGTGATGCCGCAGCCACCCCGATCTCCGCCCATGAACAACGGGCGGAATTGTCGGTGTGTGGGCGCATCGGCGGCCTTCGCGCCGCGGGCAACCGCAGCCACCGCGACACCGAATCGTCCGTCATCACGTCGGCGCGAACCCGGGCTCGGGCGCCACACGGGTTCGCTGACCGCCCCAGGCAACTGGGGAGATCGGTGGCGGGTGATTGCGCGTGACGGCGGGTTTGGTCAGGCATTGGCTGGAGTCCGGTCGACTCGAGCTGCCGCTGCCCGCCTCCGGGCGCACCGCCGAACGTTGGCAGCGCCTGGCGTCGCTGGCCGAAGAGAACATCGTGGCGGCCAGGGTCGCCGAAGCCCATGCCGACGCCGTGGCGATCCTGCACGAATTGGGCGGTAAACCACCGGAATCCGGCCAACTGTGGGGTGTCTGGGCCGCCGAGTCCCCGGACGCGGTGTTGACGGCGACCGATGTCAACGGCGCGTTCACCCTGACGGGCACGAAGGTGTGGTGCTCGGGCGCCGGGTTTTGCACCCATGCGCTGGTGACCGCCCGGCTCGAGGACGGAACGCCGGGCCTGTTCGCCGTCCAGGTGACGGATCCGGGCGTCAAACCCCTGCCCAGCACCTGGTGGAACGCCGGAATGGCGGGCAGCGACACCCGGCCCGTGCAGTTCACCAACACCCACGCCGTCGCCGTCGGCGACCCGGGCGACTATCTGAACCGACCCGGGTTCTGGCACGCGGCGATCGGCGTGGCCGCCTGCTGGCTGGGTGGCGCGCGCAGAGTGGCCGACCCCCTGTACCGTTGCGCCGCAAGCGAATCCGCCGACGCCTACTCGTTGGCCCACCTCGGCGCCGTGGACGCCGCGCTGGCCGCGGGTGACGCGATCCTGGCCGTGGCGGCCAGCCAGGTCGACTGCGACCCGTTCGACCGGGCCGGTACCGCGCAGCTGCTGGCCCGGCGCGTCCGCTCGGTCGTGGAACACGCGGTCGACGAGGCCATCACCCGCACCGGCCGTGCGCTGGGGCCCGGCCCGCTCTGCCAGGACGGGCGGCACGCCCAGCGCGTCGCCGACCTGAGCATCTACATTCGGCAGAGCCACGCCGAGCGGGACCTCGCCGAGCTCGGGCGGCTCGCGGGCCAGCGGCGCTGAGGCGCGCCGTGAGAACCGCATCGACCAGCAACCGCGACCGGTTCGCCGCCAAGCCGCTTACCCACGGCGGCACTCCGGCGCCGTTGTGGCTGGCCGCTTTCCAGCGCGGCCCGGTGCCGCCACTGGACCTGAGCGAGTGCCCGCGCCTGATCGTCGTCACCCCCCACCCCGACGACGAAACCCTCGGCCTGGGCGCGACGATCGCCCAACTGGTCGCGTCGCACGTCGACGTCCGGGTGGTCTCGGTCAGCGACGGGGGGACGGCCCAGCCCGGTGCGACGCGATCCGGCCGGATCCGTCTGGCGACCACGCGTCGATACGAATTACGCAGGGCGAGCGATGTTTTGGGCGTCAGTCCGCCCGTCACGCTGGGCCTGCCCGGCGGCGAGTTGGCCGACCACGAGGACGCGATCACCGAGTCGCTCGTCGACATCCTCGCGACCGCCGGTCCCGACACGTGGTGCGCGGCGACCTGGCGGGGAGACGGGCACCCCGATCACGAGGCCGTGGGACGGTCGGCGGCGGCGGCGTGCGCGCGCACCGGCGTCGCCCTGCTCGAATATCCGATATGGATGTGGCATTGGGCCGCCCCGGCCGATCCGACGGTGCCGTGGGACCGCGCCCGCACGGTGCCCGCACCCGGCTGGGCCGTCAACCGCAAACGCCTTGCGGCGCAGTGCTATCGGAGCAGGCTGGGGCCCAGCCGTGCCGGGCGCGCGACCGTCGTGCCGCCATTCGTCCTGCAGCGACTGCTCGCCGTGGGAGAGGTCGTGTTCCGGTGAGACATCCTTGGCGGTCGTGACTGCCCACCCGGGAAGTGGGTAGGAGGACCCTATGCGCGTGGCGACCTTCAACATCCTGCACGGCCGCACCGTCGGTGACGGGGTGGAATTGCAGCGGCTGCGCGACTGCGTGCGTCGCCTCGATCCCGACGTGCTGAGCCTGCAAGAGGTCGACTGTGATCAGCCGCGCTCGGATCGCGCCGACCTCACCGCGGTGGCGGCCGAGGCCATGGGGGCGGTCGAACACCGGTTCGTCGCCGCGATCTCCGGCACCCCGGGGGCGACGTGGATGGCGGCCACGGGTCACGAGCAGCCGGGGACGGCGGCCTACGGGATCGCGCTGCTGTCACGCTATCCGGTGGCCAGCTGGCAGGTGGTGCGGCTGCCCCGCATCCCGATGCGATTTCCGATGTACCTGCCCGGGCCCAACCGGGTGATGGTCGTCGACGAGGAGCCGAGGGCGGCGGTGATCGCGCAGCTGCACACCCCGATGGGCGGGCTGACGGTGGCGAACACGCATCTGTCGTTCGTGCCGGGCTGGAATCGGCGCCAGCTACGCAGGCTGGTGCACGACCTGCGCGGCTTCCCGGGCCCGCGGCTGCTGACCGGCGACCTGAACATGACCCCCGAGACGGTGCGGCGGTGGTCGGGTATGCGGGCGCTGGCATCCGCGGCGACCTTCCCCGCGGATGCCCCCGACCGCCAGCTCGATCACATCTTGACCGACGACCGCCACCTGCGCGGCAGCGCCGTCGAGAGCGAGCCCATGGGGATCTCCGACCATCGACCGCTGGTGGTCGACCTCGCACACGCGTGAAGCACGGGGCTCAGGCGTGCGGGCGCCCCGCCCATCCCATCGCGCTCAGCCGGTGGCGGACCCGCTCGATCTCGTCCACCGACGGCAGCTCGTCGGTGACCCGGGTGATCGCCACCCCGACGTCAACGTTGGTGATCGGACCGCGTTCGAGCGCACCCAGTTTCGTCGCAATGGTGGTGACCTCGTCGTCGGACACCCGTCGCGGCAGCAGCGCCAGGAGCGGCGCGTACCCGAGCGCGGGCGCACCGTTCGGGTAACCCGCGCGCAAGAACGCGAGAACGCTCGAGACCCGTTCGGTCAAGCTCATCGTCCACCTCGCTAGTCCACCGCACGCTACACACCGGCGGTCGGTTCTAGCCAGGGATAACCCGGCTCGGCGGTTTGAAACCGCGGCGCGGGCACGAAAAAGGGGCCCGGCCCCCAACGGGACCGGGCCCCTTCGCCGGCGACTTACTGGTTTTCCTTCTCGCGCTGCTCGGCGGCCTCCGCGCCGGCCCGCGCGGACTCGGCTTCGGCCTCCTTCTTGCCCGCGTCGCGCTGAGCGTCGGCCTTGTCCTGCTGGGCCTGACCCTCCTTGACCACGTCATCGCGACCGAGCACGGCCCCGCCGACCTCCTTGACCTTGCCCTTCACACCCTCGACGGTGCCCTGGACGGCTTCCTGCGGCCCGCTCTTGTCATCCCCCATGGATCGACCTCCCTTTGGTTACTGTGCAACTCGGCCCCTACGGCGTTCCCGCCGGCCGACCCGCCAAACTCCCCCGCCGATGTGCGTGCGATCACGGGCGGGCTCCTGCGGCCGAATCGGACCGTTTGAACCGCAATCGAGTGGGTAAAGCTCAGCGACCAACGAAAGAGGGTGAGGCTTCTGACCACCATCGCCGTCATCGGGGCGACCGGCACCGCCGGATCCCGCGTCGTCGCCAGGCTCAAGGCCCGCGACGTCGCGGTCGTCGAGATATCGCGCGCGCATGGCGTCGACCTGCTGACCGGGGAGGGCCTGTACCGGGCGTTCAAGGGAGTGGACGTCGCGATCGACGTCTCCAAACCCCTGGCGGGCGACGGGCAGCCGACCGCCGCCGAGGCCCTGGTCACCGCCTCGCGCAACATCATGGGCGTGTGCGCCGCGCGCGACGTCCAGCGGCTGGTCGTCTCCATCATGGCCGGCATCGACGATCCGGCGTTCGACGGGATCCCCTACTTCGAGGCCAAACGGGCGGCCAAGCAGATCCTGCTCGACGGCCCCGTCCCGGCCACGCTGGTGAAGTCCACCCCGTGGTACGAATCCGCCACCGGCCCCGCGGGGCCGGTGAATCATGACGGGGACCGGGTGATGGTGGAGGACTGGCTGATTCAGCCCATCGCCGCCGACACCGTCGCCGACGTGCTCGTCGAGACGGCCCTGGGCCAGACGCCCACGCCGCGCACCATCACCGGCCCGGAGGCCATCCGGCTGCCCGAGTTGACCTCGAAAGTGCTTGCCCGTCACGGTGATAGCCGCGCCGTGCGGCCGGTCAAGCCCGCCGTTCCCGCACTCGCCGCGGGAGCGCTGCTGGCAACCGAGCGAGCGGTGGTGGTCGGGCCCGATGTCGAGACCTGGCTGCGGTCGCTGCCCCGGGCCGGTGCCGACGGCCACGCGAAGGACGGCGGCGACGGCGCGCACGCGTCGTCGCGCCGACCGGATTTCTCCCGGATCTGAGCGGGCGTCGCACGGCCGGGAAACGAAGAGTTGTCGGCCCACGCCGGCGCGGTCGGCCCGGAATCCGCTGGTTGGTGGCACTTTCGGGGCGGCCGTAACGCCAAGGCGAAGTCATTGGCATATCGCGGCGGCGGCATCGACGCTAGGGTCACCTCAGGTTGAATCCACAGCTGCCCTCATTCGAGCGGCCGCGGGCACCGGTCGCTCACCACCGATCACCGCATCCGAGGGGCGACGACATGACTGCTCAACCCTACCGAGCCGAAGAACGACTCCACTGCTATGAAATCGATTGTGCCGGCGCGCAACTGTACGTGCAGGCGCACAGCCTGGCCAACCTGGTGCGCATCGCGGGCGAGATCGACGCGTCCAATGCCAACCTGGTCTCCACGGCGATCCGCCGCTTCGTGCGGTTGCGGGCCCCGCTGATCCTGGACCTGGGCCGCGTGACTTACCTGGGCAGCGCGGCCCTCCGCGTGCTGCTGCTAATCCAGGACGAGTGTCAGCTCTGCGGCGTGCGCTACAGCGTGGTCAGCTGCGTCGCGCTGCGTCGGCTCACCCGACTGATCACCGGCCTCGGCTTGCCGCTGGTCGATTCGGTTGCCGAGGCACTTCAACGGATCCATGGCGCCGTGCGCACCCCGTGAGGGCCGCGATGGCGCTGATTTCAGGTAACGGTTCCATCACGATCCCGATTACGGTTCCTTAAGAACACCGTGCGGTCCCTAAGAATTCTCAACGTTGCCGGCCGGAATTGACCATTCGCTTAGTGAACGCTTACGTTCCCTGGCCGTATTGATGGATATTGCCTCCCGCGTTCGTCGCGAGCGAACTCGGCACCTTCTAGCCCTCGGCTACTTTGGTTCTCGAGGATCGGGAGCCTCTGTCGAGAACCAATTCGCAATTTCTGTAAGGACACACTGATCATGAAAATCAGCAGCATTGTCGCGCGCCGGCGACTGGCCGGCATCAGTGCCGGCTGCCTGCTCGGGGGAATCACCATGGGCGTCGTCGCGCCGTCCGCGGCCGCGGCGCCCGACTGCAGCCCCGGCGGAGTCAACGCCACCGTCTCGTCCGTGCGGGGCTCAGCCGAGCAGTACCTGGCGGCACATCCGGGCGCCGGACAGGTGGTCACCGCCGCCTACGGCCAGCCGCGTCCAGAGGCAGCGGCGAACCTGCGGAGCTACTTCACGGCGCATCCGCAGGAGTACTACGACCTGCGCGGCATCCTGGCGCCGATCGGCGACACCGAACGGCAGTGCAACGTCTCGGCCCTGCCGCCGACCCTGGAGTCGGCCTACCAGGAGTTCATGGCCGGCTGAGCCGCGCCGAGAGCGCCGAGCGGCCCGCCACGACGCCGTGGCGGGCCGCTCGGCGCTACGTGTGAACGGCAACCGCGACGGGTAATTGTCCAGTCAGCGAACGTAACTGGAGGAAAATCATGCGGCTGCGTCGCAGCGTTCTCAACAAGCCGGGCATCGCGCGCAAGCGCCGCGGGAAAGGCTTCGCGTATTACGGGCCCGACGGCGAGCCGCTGACCGACCCGCAAACCCTGCAGCGCATCAAGGATCTGGTCATTCCGCCGGCCTGGAAAAGCGTGTGGATCTCCCCGCACCCGAACGGACACATTCAGGCCGTCGGCGTCGACGCCGCGGGCCGCCGCCAGTACCTCTACCACACCGCGTGGCAACAGGAACGCGCCGAGGAGAAGTTCGACCGCGTGCTGGAACTGTCCACCCGGTTGCCACAGTGGCGCGCCGTCATCGCGAAAGACCTGACTCGCAGCGGGCTGACCCGGAACCGGGTGCTGGGGCTGGCGCTGCGCCTGCTGGATCGCGGCTACTTCCGCGCCGGCGGGGAACAATACGCCGAGGAGCACGAGTCGTACGGCCTGGCGACCCTGCTGTGCGAGCACGTGGTGGTCCGCAGTGGCGCAGTCGAATTCGACTTCCCCGCCAAGAGCGGCGTGCGCCGCACCGTGGAGATCGCGGATCCCCAGGTGGTTCGCGCGGTGCGCGCGCTGACACGCCGGCCCGACCGGACGGAACGACTCCTGGTGTGCCGCACCGCGTCCGGCTGGGTCGAGTTGCGATCCGACGACCTCAACGCCCGGTTCAAGGAGCTCGTCGGCGACGAATACACGGTCAAGGACCTGCGGACCTGGCACGGGACGGTGCTGGCGGCAACGGCGTTCGCCGATGCGGACCCCGCCGTTTCCCGGCGGGTGGCCAAACGCGTGGAATCCGCCGTCATGAAGGAGGTTGCCGAGGAGCTGGGCAACACGCCGGCGGTGGCGCGCGGGTCCTACGTCGACCCGCGCGTGGTGACCGGGTATGAACAGGGGCTCACGATCGCCGCGGCCACGCGGCGCGCCGAACGCGCCCGCGATCCCGACTCCGCACAGGAGATCCTCGACAAGGCCACGCGCATGCTGATCCGGCGCGTGGCCAAGGGCCATAGCGCGTCCGAATCGTCCGACCTGGCCAAGATTGCGTGACCCACGCCAGGTAGCTCCCGGCGAAACCGCTCCGGCAAACCGCCTCTCGCCCACACCTCCTGGCGGACATCGCCCGCACCCTCAACGGCACCCGAATAGCCGTCGGCTGCGATGTCACACCGACGAATAATCACGGCGATCCCGGGTATGCCCGACGTGTGGGATGCGCGCCAGCCGCCCATTCGCGCCAGACTGCGGTCGAAACAGACGGCCGCGGGCCCTCGCAGCAAACCACGCGTCACTGTGGCTCCGCGTCGGCCGGCGTACGCAGCGAACATCATCGAACCGTCTGTCGAGGAGGGACATCAATGGCCAAGCAAGAGGTCTCGGACTATCTGCTGGATCGATTGCGGGCGTGGGGTGTCGAGCACGTGTTCGGCTACCCCGGCGACGGCATCAACGGGCTGCTCGCCGCGTGGGGCCGCGCGGACAACAAGCCGAAATTCATCCAATCGCGACACGAGGAGATGAGCGCCTTCGAGGCGGTCGGCTACGCGAAATTCACCGGCCGGCTCGGGGTGTGCGCGGCCACGTCGGGCCCAGGGGCGATCCATCTGCTCAACGGCCTCTATGACGCCAAACTCGACCACGTCCCGGTGGTGGCGATCGTCGGGCAGACCAACCGGACCGCGATGGGCGGCAACTACCAGCAGGAGGTCGACCTGCTGACCCTGTTCAAGGACGTCGCCAGCGACTACGTCCAAATGGTCACCGTCCCCGAACAATTGCCCAACGTGCTGGACCGCGCGATCCGGATCGCGATGACCCAGCGGGCGCCGACGGCGTTGATCATCCCCAGCGACGTGCAGGAGTTGCCGTACTCGCCGCCCGAGCACGCGTTCAAGATGGTGCCCTCCAGCCTGGGCATCGCGTACCCGGAGATCGCCCCCGACGACGCGGCCATCACGCGCGCGGCCGAGGTGCTGAACGCGGGCAAGAAGGTCGCCATGCTGGTGGGCACCGGCGCCCGCGGGGCGCACGAGGAGCTGAGCCAGGTGGCCGACCTGCTGGGCGCCGGCGCCGCCAAGGCGCTGCTGGGCAAGGACGTGCTCTCCGACGAATTGCCCTGGGTCACCGGCTCTATCGGCCTGCTGGGGACGCGGCCGAGCTACGAGCTGATGCGGGACTGCGACACCCTGCTCACGGTCGGGTCCAGCTTCCCCTACACGCAGTTCCTGCCCGATTTCGGGCAGGCCCGCGCGGTGCAGATCGATGTCGACGGCCGGCTCATCGGAATGCGCTACCCCTACGAGGTCAACCTGGTGGCCGACGCGAAAACCGCTCTGCGGGCGCTGATTCCACACCTGCGCCGCAAGGAGGACCGGTCGTGGCGCGAGACCATCGAGAAGAACGTGGCGCGCTGGTGGGAGACGATGGACAAGGAGGCGCACGTCAGCGCCGACCCGATCAACCCGATGCGGCTGTACTCCGAGCTCTCCCCGATGCTGCCGGACGACGCCATCGTGACGGCCGACTCCGGGTCGGCGGCCAACTGGTATGCGCGCAACCTGCGTTTCCGCGGCAACATGCGGGGCTCGCTGTCGGGCACGCTGGCCACGATGGGACCAGGCGTGCCGTACGCGATCGGCGCCAAATTCGGCCAGCCGCGCCGCCCCGTCATCGCGTTCGTCGGCGACGGCGCCATGCAGATGAACGGCATGGCCGAACTGATCACGATCAAGCGGTACTGGCAGGAGTGGGAGGACCCCAGGCTGATCATCGCGATTCTGCACAACAACGACCTCAACCAGGTCACCTGGGAAATGCGTGCCATGGCCGGTGCGCCGAAATTCCATGAATCCCAAGCGCTTCCGGACGTCGACTTCGCGGCGTTCGCGGCCAGCCTGGGCCTGAACGCGATGGCCATCAAGGACGCGGACGAACTCGGGGGCGCGTGGCGCAACGCCTTGTCGGCCGACCGCCCCAGCGTGCTCGACGTCTTCACCGACCCGGACATGCCGCCCATCCCGCCGCACGCGACCTGGGACCAGTTCAAATCGTCGGCCACCGCGGTGCTCTCCGGCGACGAGGACCGCGTGGGCTTCGTCAAGGTGGGCCTGAAAACCAAGGCGCAGGAATTCATGCCGCACAGGAAGGGGTGAGCGAAGGATCGCTCAGCGGTCGGCGACTCCGGAACGGGCGCTGCGCAGGTCGTCGACGAAGAGCCGGTAGGACTCGTCGTGCCGGTCGCTGCGATCGCGCAGCACCGCCGACGGGTGGACTGTCGCCACCACGACGGGCTCGGACTCCAGGTCGACGAGCGAGTCGGGTAGCGGCAGGCGTCGTCCGCGCTGGGTGGAGACCCGAAACGCCGCTCCCAGAAGGGATTGCGCGGCGGTGGCCCCTAGGCAGACGATGACCCGGGGCCGCACCGCCTCGATCTCGGCGATGAGCCAGGGCCGGCAGGCGACCACCTCGGTGCGGCCCGGCTTCTGGTGGATCCGCCGCTTGCCGCCCTTGCGGGTGAACTTGAAGTGCTTGACCGCGTTGGTCTCGTACGTCGACGCCGGGTCGACGCCGGCGTCTTCGAGGGCCCGGGCGAGCAGGCGGCCGGCCGGACCCACGAACGGCTCGCCCGCGCGGTCCTCCTGGTCGCCCGGCTGCTCGCCCACCAGCATGATGGGCGCGCCGGGGTCTCCGCGACCGAACACCGTCTGGGTGGCGTCGGCGAAAAGCGGGCAGCCGCGGCAGCATTCGGCCGCCGCCCGCAGCGCATCCAGCCCGCGCTCGGCGGGCAGGTAACGGTCGGCGCCGGGGGTCTTGGCGGCGGTCATGTTTTTCTTCGGCGCGGGACGGGGTGTCCCCACTCCCCCTCGAGTGGGGACACCCCGTGAGTCCGTGCTAGCCCTTGCCGACGATGGCGTCGCGGGCGCGGTCCAGCATCGCCGCGAACGGTCCGGCGGCGAGGTTGGCGGCCTGCGACTCGACACCGGCGTGCGGGCGGGTCGGCGCGATCGCCTCGGCGAGTTTGGCTGCGCGGCCCATCCGTTCGAGTTCGTCGTCGCTCAGCTCCTGGCCGAGCTTGGAGAACTCCTCGTGCTCCTCGTGCTCGGCGTGCTCGACGACCGCGTCGCGCAGTTGCGTCAGCATGCTGGTGAACTCCGCGCTGTCGACGTCGAGCTTCTCCAGCTTCTGCAGGACGGTCTTGGCCTCGTGCTCTTCGTGGAGCCGCTCGCCGACCACCGCGGCGCCGTCGGAGAGCTTCCGCTTGGCGCGCGGGTGCACGATCTCCTCCTCGGCCGTCTCGTGGACGGCCAGCAGCCGCCTGAGCTCGACGAACGCCTTCTCACGTTCTTTCCCCGAAGCCGCCAACGTCTCGGCGAACAACGACTTGATCTGCTGGTGTTGACTGACGAGAAAGTCGACCACATCGGTGGGCGACTTGATGGCGCTCTGAGCCATGGTGTCCTTCCCCTGATTCGGCGCGCGGGCTGTTGCGCGCTTTCTTTCGGCTACCCGACGAAATCCGCCACCAAACGGGTACGGCCGCCCACCAGTGGGTAGTTCCTCACCAAGTCGCGAAAGTCAAGCCGCGAAAGGGAGGACGCTCATGGCCGGCCGTGTCCGCACCCGGGCGGCGATCCTCGGCGCCCTCGTCGTCACCGCCGGGTGTGCCGCGCCCGGGGCATCGTTGGAAAGCGCCCCCGACGTCGTGCTCTGGTCGGTCGCGGCGCCCCTGCGCGCGCCGGTGTGGTCGTATCGGGCCCACGCCCTCGTCGCGCTCACCGGCGATCAGCGGGTCGCCGAGGTGAGCGCCGGTGACCGCCCAGGCGACGCCGACACCCGGTTCTCGGCGCCCATGGCGGCCGGACGCAACCTGCAGATCAGCCAGAAAGACGATCACGTCGTGTTCGTGCCGCAGCCCGACCGCGGCCGGGTCGCCGAGGTCGACCTCCAAAGCCTGCGCCAGGTCGGCAATTTCGACGCCGGACCCGCCCCGGCGTATCTGTCCGAGGACGCCGGGTTGCGGACGCTCCTGGCGCTGTCGTCGGACGGGACGTCGGTGACGCCGGTGGACCAGTACGGCTTACGCAAACTGCCCACCGCCCCGGTCACCGGTGAGCCCGCGGACAGTATCGACGGTGCGAACCGCGGCCGCGAGATCGACTACCACGCCTACGCGCCCTCGGGAATCCGCCATTACCAAGGGCATTCGTCACCCGCCGAAGAGCGCGGGTCGCTGCGCATGAACGTCGCGGTCTCGGCGGGCGACGGCGCCGCGGTGACTCGCAGCTACGTGGCCGGGCGTGACGACAGCACGCTGTACGCGGTGGACTCGCGCCGCGGCGGTGAGGGCCTGACGGTACTGGCCAGCACCCGGCTGCCGTCCCCCATCCGCGAGCTGGGCACCGACGACACCCGCCTCTACGCCGCCACCGACCGCGAGGTGGTGGTGCTCGAGACGGCCAGCTTCACCGGCTTCCCGAGCCGGACCATCCCCGTCATCCGCGTCACCGGCTACCGGGCCGGACTGCCGCCGGCGGCCCAGTCGGCGGCGCTGTCGGGCATGGCGATCGGGCCGCATCGGGTGTACCTGACCCTGGCCGACAGGCCCTACGTGGTCAGCGTGGCCAAACCGCGCCTGTGATCGGCTACATTGCGGGCAGGTTCGGCCGGTAAGGAGGCGCTGGCGTGACCGACCCGCAAGACCGGTATTGGCAACATCCGTACACCTACGACCCACTGGGCCGGGTCCCGCCGACCCCACCTCCGCTGGAACCGCCGCCGCTTCCGCTGCCGGCCCCCACCCCGCCGTACCGGCCGCCCGTCAACGTGCTGGCGACGCTGTCGCTGGTGTTCGCGTTCGTGTTCGCGCCGGTCGGGGCGATCCTGGGGCACGCGGGGCTGGCGCAGATCCGCCGCACCGGCGAGCCCGGCCGGGACCGCGCCCGGGCGGGCCTGGCGCTGTCGTACGCGTTCATCGCCGTCGGCGTCGTCGCCCTGGTCGCGTGGTCCACCCTGGGCCCCGCCCCGTCCCCGCAGACCGCCGCGCCCGCGACCACCTCCACGGGCCCGACGACCCCGGCCGGTCCGGGTCCGGTCACACCGGAAGCCCTGGCGGCGCTGCTGCCCGGCGCCGACGCCCTGAAGAACCTCACCACCGACCAGAACCTCGAGGCGGGCCAGACCTGGAACAACCCGGGCCGCCCCGGCGCGGCGGGGGCCATCGACCGGCCGGAATGCTGGGGCAGCATCGCCCCGGGCACGCCAGACGCCTACACCGGCGACGTGGCCGGATACCACGCGGCGGAGTACCGCGACACGCACACCTTCCTCAAGTCGACCCAGGTCATCGAGGCGGTCGTGGCCTTCCGGGACCCGGCGGCGGCGCAGTCGCAGCTCGCGGCGTTGCTGTCGGGGTGGCGCCGCTGCGGCGGCCTGACCGTGACGCTGACACCGCCCAGCGGGGAGGCGCTCCCCTTCGCGGTGGGCGCGCCCGCCGACGCGGGCAACGGCATCACCACTCTGGACCTGACGCCCCGGGGGCTGCAGATCCGCTCGGCCCGGGCGATCGCGGCCAAGGCCAACGTGATCGTCGACCTGATGGTCTCCTGCAGCGGCACGACGGACGCCGAGCAGCCGCGACTGGCCGGGGTGGGCATCGCCACCTACGTGCTGGGCAAGATCCCTGGCTAGGGTGGGCGGCATGAAGTATCTCGACGTCGACGGAGTCGGACGGGTCAGCCGGATCGGCTTGGGCACCTGGCAGTTCGGGTCACGCGAATGGGGCTACGGCGAGGGCTACGCCTCGGGCGCCGCGCGTGACATCGTGCGCCGCGCGCTCGCCCTGGGGGTGACACTGTTCGACACCGCCGAGGTGTACGGGCTGGGCAAGAGCGAGCGGATCCTCGGCGAGGCGCTCGGCGACGAACGCGCCGACGTCGCGGTGGCCAGCAAGATCATGCCGGTCGCGCCGTTCCCGGCGGTGGTCAAGCAGCGCGAGCGCGCCAGCGCGCGACGGCTGGGCCTGGACCGCATCCCGCTCTACCAGATCCACCAATCCAATCCACTGGTCCCCGACACCGTGATCATGCCGGGCATGCGCGACCTGCTCGACGGCGGCAAGATCGGCGCGGTCGGCGTCTCCAACTACTCGCTGGAGCGGTGGCGGAAGGCCGACGCCGCGCTCGGCCGGCCGGTCGTCAGCAACCAGGTGCACTTCTCGCTGGCGCACGGCGGGCCGCTGGAGGACCTGGTGCCCTTCGCCGAGCGGGAGAACCGCATCGTGATCGCCTACAGCCCGCTCGAGCAGGGGCTGCTGGGCGGCAAGTACGGCCTGGACAACCGGCCCGGTGGCATCCGGGCGCTGAATTCGTTGTTCGGCACGGAGAACCTGCGCCGCGTCGAGCCGCTGTTGCAGACGCTGCGCGACGTGGCGACCACCGTCGGTGCCAAACCGGCTCAGGTGGCGCTGGCGTGGCTGATCAGTCATCCGGGGGTCGTCGCGATCCCCGGCGCGTCCAGCGTCGAGCAGCTCGAATTCAACGTCGCCGCCGCCGACATCGAACTGCCGGCGGACGCCCGTGAGGCGCTCACCGGGGCGGCCCGCGCCTTCCGGCCGGTCTCGGCCGGGCGTTTCCTGACCGACCTGGTCCGGGAGAAGCTGGGCCGCTAGTTTCGCGCCGAGGTTGCCATCAGGGCTGTGGCCAGGCCCTCGAGAACAGCCACCACGGCAATCTCGGCGCGGACGCGCAGACCCGCGGACCCGTTAGGACTGGGCGGAATCGGCGAACGCGGCGGGGCTGGCGGGCGCGCCCCTGGCCACCACCACCGGCATCGAGGTCGCGGCGTTGGTCCGCAGGATGGTGTGCACCACGTCGATGAGGTCCTCGACCGGCATCAGCTTGCCGGGCATGCAGCCGCGGGAGGCCCACAGCGGCACGGCCCGCATCGCGAGGTCCATGTCCCAGCCGCTGTTCATTCCGGTCGCCGCGTCCCCCTCGCCACCCGGGCATTCGCCGACGATCAGGGTGGTGAAGCCGATGTCGGGGTGTTCGGCCCGCCAGGCGTCGACCATCCGCTCGAGGGCCGCCTTGCTGACGCCGTACGCGCCGAGGCCCGGCCACGGCGGCCCGAACGTGCCGGCGTCGGAGGACAGGTAGACGGCCTTACCCGCGGAGACCGTCAGGTGCGGCACCGCCGCGGCCGTCACCAGCGCGGCGCCGATGACGTTGGTGTCGAAGATGCGCCGCCAGGTCGCGGCGTCGGTGTCGACCATGCGGACCAGCGGGCCGACGGCGGGGGTGTAGACGACGTTGTCGATGCCGCCCAGGGCGTCGGCCGCGGCGGCGATCGCAGACCGGCACGACGCCTCGTCGGTGACGTCGCATTCGATGGCGATCGCGCCCGGGCCGGCCTCCCTGGCCGCCGCCTCGATCCGATCGCGGCGCCGGGCCAACAGGGCGACCTGGTCGCCGCGCTGGGCGAGGCCCACGCCGATGCAACGACCGAGTCCGCTCGAGGCGCCCACCACCACTGTCCTTGACATATTTGCCCTCTCTTGTAACGAGCTGCCGTCGGCAAGAACCTACCGGATATCGCCCGTCACGCGGTGATGGTTGGGCTGCTCAATTCCGGACGACGGTGTTCCGGTCGCCGAACTTGGCCTGGTACATGGCCGTGTCCGCCCGGGCCGTGACCGCGTCGACGGAGTCACCGGGAAGGGCGAGGGTGGCGCCGATGCTCAGCGTCGCGTACAGCGCCTTGCCGGAGACATAAATGGGTTCGGCGGCACGGCAACGAATCTTTTCGGCCACCTGGGTGAGCTCGTCGATGCTGCGGACGCCGGGCAACAGGACCAGCATTTCGTCGCCGCCCGTCCGGCCGACGGTGTCTCCGCGTCGAACGCTGCCGCGAACCCGCGCGGCCAAGGTCGCGAGTACGAAGTCGCCGATGCCGTGTCCCCACGTGTCGTTGATGTCCTTGAAATGGTCTACGTCGCAGAACAACACGCCGACATACATTCCCGGCGGTCGCGGTTGCTCCAGCGCCGCGGCGAGCCGGCCGATGGCCTCGGCCCGGTTCACCAGGCCGGTCAGGGTGTCGAACCGGGCCAGCCGTTCGAGTCGCTGCTCGGCCTCGACCTGATCGTCGACGATGCGCAGCGAGGCGATCAGTCCGTCGGTCCTGCCGTCGGCGTCGACATACGGCTTCCCGTGGCCGTCGACCCAGTGGAAACTGCCGTCGGTGGAGCGGATCCGGAACCGTTGCAGGACCGATGCACCGCCGGCGATCCGCTGCAACGCCGACACGATCGCATCGCGGTCATCACGGTGGATCTGGCGGCTGAATTGTGCACCGGTCCAGTGTTCGGGTGGCCCGCCGAACGCGGCCTCAACCGACGGTGAGATCCACGCGACGTCCTCGCCGCGGAGGTGGACGATGACGTCGACCGCATTGTCGGCGATGAGGCGGTAGCGCGCCTCGGCGTCGGCGCGTTCCTTGCTGACCAGCTCCTTCTCAATCAACAGTTTCTGTTCGCGCTGAATGAAGAAGAACGTGATCGCCCCGACGACGGCCGTGCCCAGCAGTATGGAAAACGTCCAGTCCGCGTGCTCGCCCAGACGAAGCCGCAGGAAGAAGGGCCGCGACAGCGCGACGACGACCGGAAGCGCGGCGAGCAGGACCGCCAACCGCAGCAGCGTCTTCTTGTCGGGCCGGGCGAGCAGCCAGGCGACCGGAGACCGGTCGGGGCGTGCCAGCGTTGTCGCGGCGCCGAGCAGCAGCAGGGCCACGGCCGTCATGAGCGCCTGGCCGGTCGACGGCGAGAAGCCCACCAGCGCCAACGCGCCGAACAGGTAGGCCCCGACCGTGACGAATGGGATGAGCGCGCCGGCCGCCATGCACGCGGGCCAGACCACGCGGGTTCCGCGATCCACGCGAATCAATGCCGCCGCGGCCGCCAGGGGCAGGACCGACGACGTCGTTTGCGCGCTGGGGCGCCCCGGCCACGTCTGTTGCGACGCGCGCACCGCGTCGGAGAACCACACCAGGTCCAGGCCGGTCGACGGCCTGCCGATGACGTACTCCACGACGGTGACGGCCGCAAGGGCCCCTACCGCCAGGGCGAGGCCCCTCCCGGCCCACACCCGCCCCCGCGAGGGGCGACCGGACTGGAGCAGGATCGCCGCAGCCAGCCCTACCAGCCACAACGAAGTCCATGGCATCATCTGCGGCCAGGCCGGGTCGATCCGGGTCAGCCGGTCGATGCCGGTCGTCCAGCCCACCCAGGTCAGGGCGGCAAGGGCAAACACCACCAGCAGGGCGATCCGCCTGCACCAGGCCACGTCGTTCAGACACGAGTCGGGGCTCGACTTGTCCATCGGCTGCCCCTTCCTCCCCCCGCGGCGGTGCAACCGACAGTGTGCGGGAAGGGGCGGCCGGCGGCGGAGGGCACAAGGTAACCAATCTGTGGGCGAAAGGTCACCGCTCGCGCACGATCGCCGCGGCGCGCCGCCGGTGCGGGTCAGGCCCCGTCGGGGGCCTGCAACACCACGGCGGTGTGCGCGTCCACGGTGAAGGTGCCTCCCCCGGGCACTTCCTCCGCGGGCGTCTCCTCGTCGGGGCCGGTGAACACCACGAGCTGCCAAGCGGCGCCGAATTCCTTTGCCGGCAAAGTGAATTCGATCGGCTCGTGGTGAGCGTTGAAGCACAGCAGGAACGAGTCGTCGAGCACCCGCTGCCCCCGCGCGTCGCGGTCGGGGATGCCGTGCCCGTTGAGGAATACGGTAACGGATTTCGCGAACCCCGCGCCCCAGTCCTCCTCGGTCATCTCGGTGCCCTCGGGGGTGAACCAGGCGATGTCCGGCAGCCCGTCCTGGCCACGGCGGCCCAGCGGCTTGCCGGAGAAGAAACGGCGCCTGCGGAAGACCGGGTGGTTACCGCGCAGCGCCGACACCAGCCGGGTGAACTCCAGCAGGCCGTTGTCGGCTTTCGCCCAGTCGATCCAGGTGAGCTCGTTGTCCTGGCAGTAGCCGTTGTTGTTGCCCTTCTGGGTGCGGCCCAGCTCGTCGCCGTGGCAGATCATCGGCACACCCTGCGACAGCAGCAGCGTGGTCAGGAAGTTGCGCTGCTGGCGCGCGCGCAGCGCGTTGACGTCCGGGTCATCCGTCGGCCCTTCCGCGCCGCAGTTCCACGACCGGTTGTGGCTCTCGCCGTCGTTGTTGTCCTCGCCGTTGGCCTCGTTGTGTTTCTCGTTGTAGGACACCAGGTCGCGCAGCGTGAAGCCGTCGTGGGCGATGACGAAGTTGATCGAGGCCACCGGCCGGCGCGCGGTGTGCTCGTAGAGGTCGGCGGACCCGGACAGCCGGTAGGCGAACTCGTCGAGCGTCGACGGCTCGCCGCGCCAGAAGTCGCGGACGGCATCGCGGTACTTGCCGTTCCATTCCGTCCATTGCGGCGGGAAGTTGCCGACCTGGTAACCACCCGGCCCGACGTCCCAGGGTTCGGCGATCAGCTTGACCTGGCTCACCGTCGGATCCTGTTGCACGAGTTCGAAGAACGTCGCCAGGCGGTCCACGTCGTAGAACTCGCGGGCCAGCGTCGAGGCCAGATCGAACCGGAAGCCGTCGACGTGCATCTCGGTGACCCAGTAGCGCAGCGAGTCCATGATCAGCTGCAGCGCGTGCGGGTGCCCGACGTTGAGGCTGTTGCCGGTGCCGGTGTAGTCCATGTAGTAGCGCTTGTCGTCGTCGACCAGCCGGTAGTACGCGGCGTTGTCGATGCCGCGGAACGACAGCGTCGGGCCCATGTGGTTGCCCTCGGCCGTGTGGTTGTAGACGACGTCGAGGATGACCTCGATGCCGGCCTCGTGCAGCGCGCGCACCATCGCCTTGAACTCCTGCACCTGGCCGCCCGGTGACGCGGAGCTCGAGTACTTGAAGTCGGGCGCGAAGAAGCCGATCGTGTTGTAGCCCCAGTAATTCGAGAGGCCCTTGTCCACCAGGGTGGAGTCGTTGGCGAAGTGGTGCACCGGCATCAGCTCGATGGCGGTGACGCCGATGCTCTTGAGGTGCTCGATGATCACCGGGTGTGCCACGGCCGCGTAGGTGCCGCGCTGCTGCTCGGGGATGTCGGGGTGGGTCTGCGTCAGGCCCTTGACGTGCGCCTCGTAGATGACCGTGTCGGCGTACTGGTGGTCGGGCGGCCGGTCGTTGCCCCAGTCGAAGTAGGGGTTGATCACCACCGACTTGGGCATGAACGCGGCCGAGTCGTCGTCGTTGCGGCTCTCCGGATCGCCGAAGTTGTAGCTGAACAGGGCCTGATCCCACTCGAACGAGCCGTCGATGGCCTTCGAATACGGGTCCACCAGCAGCTTGTTCGGGTTGCACCGCAGGCCGTTCTGCGGGTCGTACGGGCCGTGCACGCGGTAGCCGTAACGCTGACCGGGTTCAATGTTGGGGATGTAGGCGTGCCAAATGTAACCGTCGACCTCGGGCAAAAGGACCCGGCTCTCGGTGCCGTCGGCGTCGAACAGGCACAACTCCACCCGTTCGGCCACTTCGCTGAACACGGCGAAATTGGTGCCCGCACCGTCGTAGGTCGCGCCCAGGGGATAGGCCCGGCCCGGCCACACCTCTCCGGTGGGCGTGGGGGCGGGTGTTTCTGCGGAGGTCATGGCGCAATCAATACCCTACCCGCGCCACCCCCAAACGGTTGCGCGGAAGAGATTGCACCCCAACGATTTTCAGGGCTTGAGGATGACCTTGACCGCCCCGTCCCGCTTCTTCTGGAAGATCTCGTACGCGTGCGGGGCCGCGTCGAGCGGCAGCACGTGGGAGGCGAATGTGTCGACGCCGAGGGGGTCGTCGTCGGTGAGCAGCGGCATGATGTCGTCCACCCACCTCTTCACGTTCGCCTGGCCCATCCGCAGCGTCACCTGCTTGTCGAACAGGGTGAGCATCGGCAACGGGTCCGCCATCCCGCCGTACACCCCGATCAGCGATATCGTGCCGCCGCGGCGCACGATGTCGATGGCCGAATACAGCGCACTGAGCCGGTCCACCCCCGCCGTCTGCATGAGCCGCTTGGCGAAGACGTCGGGCAACAGGCCGGTGGCCTGCTGGGCCAGCCGGGCCGCCGGGGAACCGTGCGCTTCCATGCCCACCGCATCGATGACCGAGTCGGAGCCGCGCCCGTCGGTCAGGTCCCGGATCGCGTCGCCCAGCGAGGAATCCAGCCGCCCCAGGTCGATGGTGTGAATACCGCGTTGCGCGGCGCGTCCCAGGCGTTCGGCCACCAGGTCGACGGCGAACACCCGGTAGCCGAGATGATCTGCGATGCGCGCGGCCATGTCGCCGATGGGCCCCAAGCCGAGCACCGTCACCGTGCCGCCGTCAGGGATGTCGGCGTAGGCCACCGCCTGCCACGCGGTGGGCAGCACGTCCGACAGATAGACGAATCGCGAATCTGGCGGTCCCACAGGGACTTTGATGTGGGTGAACTGCGCCTGAGGGACGCGCAGCAACTCGGCTTGCCCACCGGGGACTTCGCCGTAGAGCTCCGAGTAGCCGAACAGCGCGGCGCCCATGCCCTGCTCGCGCACCTGGGTCGTCTCGCATTGGGTGTAGAGCTGGTGGTCGCACATGTAGCAACTGCCGCAAGAGATTTGGAACGGGATCACGACCCGGTCCCCGACCCGCAGGTCGCCCGTCTCGCCGCCGACCTCCCGCACGACTCCCATCGGCTCGTGCCCCAGGATGTCGCCGGGCTTCATGAAAGCCCCGAGGATCTCGTACAGATGCAGATCGGATCCGCAGATATTGGTCGACGTGACTTCGATGATGGCGTCGGTGGGCTTCTCGATCTTCGGGTCGGGCACCGACTCCACCCGCACGTCGCGCTTGCCGTGCCATGTGACAGCTTTCATGAGGATGGCACATACCCGCCTGGACGGGCGCGAAACTCGGGCCGATGCGGCCCGCTAGCCGTGACAGCGCTTGAGTGGATGCTCGCTCTCGATGAGCCCCCGGGCGATGTCGATGAGCCTGGTGTTGGACTGTTGCGAGAGGCGGGTGAGCAGTTCGAACGCCTCGATGGCGTCGAGATTGAAGCGCTCCATGATGATTCCCTTGGCCTGACCGATCATGTCCCGCGACGCCAGTGCGCTGCGGAACTGGTCCTGGCGCCGCAACATCGACCACGCCAGCGCGATGTGGGTGGCATAAACGGCACCGAGCTCCAGCGAATCGTCGGGGAACGCGTGCGGGGCGTCGGCGTAGAAGTTGAGCGCCGCCATGCTGCCGCGGTCGACGAACAACTCGTAGGACAGAATGGACCGGATCGGGGTCTGCTCCAGCACGTGCCGCCGATAGCGCGGCCACCGCTGCTCTTCGCTGAGGTCCTCGACGTGCATCACGTGGTGACGCCAGGCCGCCTCCACACACGGCCCCTCCGCGTACCGATTCTGGATCTCGTCCAACAGGACCGGATAACGGTGCGTGGCGGCCACGTTGGTGACGGACTTGCTGCGCTCGGCGACGGTGATCCCCGCGTACTGCGAGCCCGCAACATGCAGAACGCCGTTGCCGATGAGCTCGTTGAGCCCCGCCGCGGTGTCGATTTCCCGGCGTTCGAGGTTGGACACCATCTCGGCGAGCTGGGCGACGACCACCGCACTGCCGTTCTGCATAGCATCCCCCTTCGAACGTCTGCCCCCTGGGTGACCGCCCAAGGGGCGAATTAGGGCACACTTCTTTTCGAGAGCCACGCCTCGCAGGTTCGATCGTTGAAAACGTGAGTTCGGTGTGTCAACCCACCAAGCGAAGTCTATCGGCCAATTAGCGAAGCGCAACCTCCCACGCCAATCACTCTGCTTAGTTCGGCAGCAGCACTGCATACACGTAATGCGCTGGCAATAAACATTTTTCGCCACAACTACCGAATTCGCCGGCCACCGCCGTCGGTGTCGAGGACCGGTCAGCCTTCGGCCGACTGCTGGGCCTTCGCGTACACCAGCTGCAGGAAGTCGGCGCCGGCCAGCACCGTGAAGACACCCGCGATCAGGCGGGTGAACCGCGGCGCGAACACCAGGCCGATCGCGAAGCCGGTCGCCACCCACATGTCCAGGCAGAACGGACAGGTCAGCAGCTCCCCCAGGCTGTGCCGGAGCGGGCTTTCGTCGCGGACCTCCTCCATAACCTCCGCCGGCCCGCCGGTGCCCGCATAGCGCGTGAACGGCGCGCGCAGCGGGCTCGTCACCGCGTCCTTGGTCAGGGTGCGGGAGAGCTTGTGGGTGCCCAGGGTCACCGTGACCAGGTCCTGGATTCGCCAGCGATTCGGTAGCGTGCGCCCGCTGAGCAGCGCGGCGGCGGTCGCGACGGCCACCACGGCGCTGTAGATCACCAACACCGCCACGTAGCCGCCCAGCGGCCGGGACGCCTCACCGCGATACGCGTCCGCCTCGCGCCGTGCGCCGTCGACCACCTGGGTCTTGGCTTCCGCCACGTCTGCCATTGCATCTCCTTCACCTCAGGGGCACAGCAGGCTGGATACCCGGTGGCGGTGCGTGCAATCGGTGGACCCGCGGGGCGGTCAGACACCCTGTTCACCGGCGGCGGCGCCGGTGAACCTCGCGCCCCGGACGGCGTTGCGCAGCGTCCGGTTGGTGGACCGCAGGTCGGTGTTGGCCGCCGACAGCGACGCGTTGTGGTCCTCGAGGTCGAGGATGCGGGCGATCCCGGCCAGGTTGACGCCGGCGTCGACGAGCTCACTGATGCGCTTGAGCCGGGCCAGGTCGTCGGCGCTGTAGCGCCGGGTGCCGCCGTCGCTGCGCGCCGGCGTGATCAGACCATGGCGTTCGTACAGGCGCAACGACTGCACCGCGATGCCCGAAAGCTCGGCGGCCACCGAGATGCCGTACACGCCGTGATCGGACGCCGGGGCGCCGGAATCGCCGCGTTGGTCGGTCATCACGCGTCTCCTCGAAGCTAGCTGGCTCAGAAAATCTATTTATCACACTTGCGACATAGTGTCGACAGTGCTATAAGAAATCTATGTCATTAGACATAGGGAATTGCCAGACCACAACCCAGATCGGAGTGAGAGGTGACCACCATGCTGATGCGTAGCGACCCCTTCCGTGACCTCGACCGCTTTACCCAGCAGGCGTTCGGCACGGCCGCCCGGCCGGCGGTGATGCCGATGGACGCCTGGCGCCAGGGCGAGGAGTTCGTCGTCGAGTTCGACCTCCCGGGCATCAAGGTCGACTCGCTCGACATCGACATCGAGCGCAACGTGGTGACCGTGCGCGCCGAGCGGCCCGGCCTGGACCCCGACCGCGAGATGCTGGCCACCGAGCGGCCGCGCGGAGTCTTCAGCCGGCAACTGGTCCTCGGAGAGAACCTCGATACCGACAAGATCGAGGCGTCCTACCGCGAAGGCGTTCTGCGCCTGCGCATTCCGGTCGCCGAACGGGCCAAGCCGCGCAAGATCACCGTCGAGCACGGCGGCGCGCAGACGGCCATCGACGAAAACGCCAAGCAGCACGAGGTCATCAACGCCTGACGAGGGCGGGCGGCGGCCCGGGTCGTGCCGGGCACACCGGCCGCCGCCCCGCCCCTGCTCAACGGTCCCAAGGGAGACCAGGTGCGACATGAAGTGGGAACTCGACGGGCAAACGGCTGACGTCGAACGGGCGTTGGCCGGCGGCGCCGCCCAACCGGCCGGCTGGTTTCGCTTCTACTTCACCGACCAGCGCTGGGAGTGGTCGGAGCAGGTCCAACGGATGCACGGCTACGAGCCCGGGACCGTCACCCCCACCACCGAACTGGTGCTCTCGCACAAGCATCCGGACGACCGCGGGCAGGTCGCGGCCACCATCGATCAGATCGTCAACACCCGCCAGGCGTTCAGCACCCGCCATCGCATCATCGACACCGCCGGCAACGTGCGCCAGGTCGTCGTGGTGGGCGACCGGTTCTTCGACGACGACGGCGACGTGGTCGGAACGCAGGGCTTCTATATCGACGTCTCACCGGCCCCGGGACAGGCGAACGAGGAGCTTGTCAGCGCCAGGCTGGCCGAGATCAGCGAGAACCGGGCCGGCATCGAACAGGCCAAGGGCATGCTGATGCTGGTCTACGGCATCGGCGAAAGCGCGGCCTTCGAGTTGCTCAAATGGCTTTCGCAGGAAGCGAATATCAAGCTGCGGGCGCTCGCCGAGCAGATCGCGCAAGACTTCCGCGGCGCCGGCCTGCCCCCCAACGCCCAGGCGCAGTTCGACCACCTGATGCTCACCGCACACCAACGCATCGCCCCCGCCGACGGGTCATGACGACTTGCGGCGCCGGCCACGGGCGGCGGCGGCGAGATGGCCCATGCCCTTCTCGATGCCGGTGGCGAGCGTGTCGATGTCCGGGGCGGTGTCGTAGTCGGCGGTGATCCCGAAGACGAACGTGTCGGCGTAGCTGAGCATCGCGATGCCGGTGCGCACCTGCAGCGCGATCGGCGGAATCGGCAGCAGCTCCAGCACCCGGCGGCCCATCAGCCGCTGACGGCTGCGCGGGCCGGGCACGTTGGTCGCCAACGCGACCACCGCCCGCTGAGGCAACCGGGACAGCAACCGAATCGCCCACGCGGACAACGCAAATGGGGTACGCTTGGCTGCCACCACCACCGCGCTGCCGCCCTCGCTCTGGCCACTCGCCTTGGCGCGGGCGAGCCGGTGGTGCACGAGCTTGAGCTGCTGCACCGGATCGGGCTCGTCGACCGGCAGCAACGGCAGCATCGCCGAGACCCGGTTACCCGCGACATGGAAATGGTCGACCGCGCGCACCGAGACGGGAACCAGGGTGCGCAGGGAATCCGGGCCGGGCTGCTCCCCGCGCGCCAGCAGGATCGCCCGATAGCTGTGTGTGATCGCCGCCAACGCAACGTCGTTCAGCGTGACGTCGAATGCCCGGGCGACCTTGTTCATGTCTGCCAGCCCGACGCGTGCGGCACTGTACCGCCGCATCGTGGTGACCGACCCGTGCAGCGACGACTCCGGGGCGGGGTGCAGCAGGCCGGCCGCCAGCTCGGCCACCCCGATCGCCGCGTGTTCGGCCGCGGCCACCGCGCCGAACGCGCTCCGACTGATTCCGCCGACCCAGCTCAAGGGGTTGAGGCTCACCTTCGGCGCATCGGGATGCGCGGGCTTCTTCGCGGCGCCGACGTCGGCGGCAAAGCTGTCCTCGTCGCCGTCGTCGCTGAACTTCGCCAGCAGCTGGGTGGTCGCGATGCCGTCGGCGATGCAGTGGTGGATCTTGGTCAGCACCGCCCACCGGCCCTTGCCGAGCCCCTCGATGATCCAGCATTCCCACAGCGGGCGCTCCCGATCGAGCCGGTGTTCCATCAGCGTGGCGATCATGTCGAACAGCTCCGCGTCGCCGCCTGGGTTCGGCAGCGCGACCCGGTGCAGGTGGCGCCCGAGGTCGAAGCGGGGGTCGTCCACCCACTCCGGCGGCCGCAGGTCGAGTGGGTGGGTCCGCAGGACCTGCCGGCAGCGCGGGATCGTCTCGACCCGTTCGGCAAACGAGGCGGCGAACTCTTTGTACGTCGGGGCCGGTCCCTCCACGATCGACACCGCGCCCACCGCCAGGCTGACGTGGGGATCGGAGTCCTCGACCTCCAGGAAACCGGCGTCCAGGGCGGTCAGTTGCTCCATGGTGCTACTTTCCGCGCCGCAATGCCCCGCTGGCAGGGCCGTAAGTCCCCAACTACTGAGGTCGAACGGCGGCTGTGGCGGCGCGCCCCCGGCCATATCGTGAGGGGGTGACGGGAAAGCAATTGAGCAGCGCGGCAGATGCTTTCGCAGCCGCGTCCCGCACCGACCCGACCGCACTGCCGGACCGATCGAGATCGATCTGCTGCCGCATCTACGACGCGATGCAACCCACCGGAGGAAGAACACCATGAGCGATTTCACCTATGTCCGCTTCTTCGAAGAGATCGGCATCTCCGACGTCCCGCTGGTCGGCGGGAAGAACGCCTCGCTGGGCGAGATGTTCCAAAAGTTGACCGGACAGGGCGTGCGGGTCCCGCATGGGTTCGCGATCACCGCCGAGGCCTACCGGCACGTGCTGGACAGCGCCGGCGCCTGGGACGCGCTGCACGCCGCGCTCGACGACCTCGACCCCAACGACGTCACCGCGCTGGCACGCAAGGGCAAGCTCGCCCGCGAAATCGTCTACGGCGCAGGGCTTCCCCCTGAGCTCACCGCCGAGATCACGGCCGCCTACCGGCAGCTTCAGCAGGAATACGGCGAAGACGTCAGCCTGGCCGTGCGCAGCTCGGCGACCGCCGAAGACCTGCCGACCGCCAGCTTCGCCGGCCAGCAGGAGACCTTCCTCAACATCAAGGGCACCGAGAGCCTGCTGGACGCCTGCCGCCGGTGTTTCGCCAGCCTGTTCACCGACCGGGCCATCCACTACCGGATCGACCAGGACTTCGACCACTTCAAGGTGGCGCTGTCGATCGGCGTCATGAAGATGGTGCGCTCCGACCTCGCCTCGTCGGGGGTGATGTTCACCCTGGACACCGAATCCGGCTTCCACGACGTCGTATTCATCACCGGCGCCTACGGACTCGGCGAGAACGTGGTCCAGGGCGCCGTCGACCCCGACGAGTTCTACGTCCACAAGCCGACGTATCAGGCCGGCCACCGGGCGGTGCTGCGCCGGCTGATCGGGGACAAGGCGGTCAAGATGATCTTCGTCGAGGGCGAGACGAAGAACACCACCCGCAACATCCCCACGCCGAGGGCCGACCGGGCCCGGTTCTGCGTCACCGACGACGACGTTCTCGAGCTGGCCGGCTACGCGTGCGCCATCGAGGGGCACTACGGACTGCCGATGGACATCGAATGGGCCAAGGACGGTCTCGACGGGCGGCTCTACATCGTCCAGGCGCGCCCCGAAACCGCGGCCTCCCAGCGCAGCCAGACGGTGCTCGAAAGCTACGTGCTCGAGGGCAAGGGCGGCGAACGCAAGGAGATACTCGCCGAGGGCCGCTCGGTCGGCGAGAAGGTCGCCACGGGCATCGCCAGGCGGATGGACAACCTCGGGAAGCTGTCTGAGTTCCAGCCCGGCGACGTGCTGGTCGCCGACATCACCACGCCCGACTGGGAACCCATCATGAAGATCGCCGCGGCCATCGTCACCAACCGCGGCGGGCGCACCTGTCACGCGGCGATCATCGCCCGCGAGCTCGGCATCCCCGCCGTCGTCGGCGCGGGCAACGCCACCACGCGCGTGCCCGACGGCGAGGTCGTCACGGTGTCGTGCGTGGAGGGCGACACGGGGCGGGTTTACCGCGGCGAGGTGGGCTTTCGCGTCGACCGCACCGAGGTGTCCGACCAGGAGCGCCCGCACACCGAGATCATGCTCAACCTCGGCAACCCGGATCTGGCGTTCAAGACGTCGTTCTTGCCGAACGACGGCGTGGGGCTGGCCCGGATGGAGTTCATCATCAGCGAATACATCCGGGTGCACCCGCTGGCCCTGCTCCACCCCGACCGGGTGGACGATCCCGAGGCCCGGCGGACCATCGACACGCTGACGTACGCCTATTCCGACGGCGCCGAATTCTTTGTGGAGCGCCTGTCGGAAGGGATCGGCACCATCGCCGCCGCCTTCTGGCCCAAGCCCGTCGTCGTGCGGATGTCGGACTTCAAGACCAACGAGTACGCCAGCCTGGTCGGCGGCAGCGACTTCGAAGCGGCCGAGAGCAACCCGATGATCGGCTTCCGCGGCGCCTCGCGCTATGCGCACCCCGCCTACGCCGAGGGATTCGCGCTGGAGTGCCGGGCGATGAAGCGGGTGCGCGAACAGATGGGGCTGACCAACGTCGTGCTGATGTTGCCGTTCGTGCGCCGGGTGGCCGAGGCGGACCTGGTCCTGGCGGAGATGGCCAAACACGGTCTGCGCCGCGGGGAGAACGGGCTCAAGGTGTACGCGATGTGCGAGATCCCCAACAACGTCATCCTGATCGACGAATTCGCCAAGCGCTTCGACGGGTTCTCCATCGGGTCCAACGACCTCACCCAGCTGACCCTCGGCGTCGACCGGGACAGCGAGATCGTGGCCTTCGACTACGACGAACGCGACGAGGGCGTCAAGGAGATGATCCGCCTGGCCGTGGAGGGCTGCCGGCGCAACGGGATCCACTCCGGGTTGTGCGGTCAGGCACCGTCGGACTACCCCGATATGGCCGAGTTCCTGGTTCGCTGCGGCATCGACTCGATCAGCCTGAACCCCGACGTGGTGGTCAAGACCACTCGGCAGATCCTGGACCTCGAGCGCGCGGTGCAACTGCAGTAATCGACTGAGCGTCGAGATTGCCTTCAGGGCTGAAGATCGTGAGCATTCACGATCCTGAGCGCAATCTCGGCGCGGCCTGGCTCAGCATTCACCCGCGCGGCGGCTGGCGATAGAGGGCGGCGCCGGCGACGACGTCGGCCCCGGCCGCGACGAACAGGACCCGCGCGTCCGCCGGCAACCGCTCGGCCCGCCGCCCGAACGCGGCGGCCAGGGCGGCGGTGTGCATGCGTTCGTCGTCGGCGACGCTGATCGACTCGACCGGCACGCCCAGCCGGGCGCCCAGTGCGCTGCGGTATCCGGCCCGGGCGGGGGCGGCGACGATCACGTCGACGTCGGACAGCCCGACCGACTGCTCCTGTAGGCACGCCGACACCGCCCGCCCGGCCGCCGCGGCGAACCGCTCGTCCATCGCCGCCGACTCGGCGAAGCGCAGGACGTTGCGCGAATCGGCGAAACCGACCGTGGCGCTGAAGGTTTCGTCGCCTGCTTCACTCGGGTCGTTCACCCAGGAGACCCGGCTGAGGCCGTAGTCGTCGTCGGACCAGCCGCACAGCATCGCCGCGCCGGCGGCCGAGAATCCGAAGTTCTCGCTCATCCCGTGCCCGGGGTCGGCGTCGCTGGCGACCACCAGCGCGCGCCGGATGGCGCGGCTGCGCATGAACCCGTCGACGATCTGCAGCGCCGTCAGCAGCCCGCAGGTGCCGTTGGCGATGTCGAAGGAGAAGGTGCCGTGGGCACCGGCGTGCGGGTCCTCCGGGTTGGCGCCGATGTCGTCCTGGATCAGCGCGGCGAGTGCCGGCTCACCGAGGTTGCGGTCGCGGTAGATGCCGGCATTGACGACGAGGTCGAGGTCTTTGGCCTCGCATCCGGCCCGCTTCAGGCAGTCCTTGGCGGCGACGACGGCCAGGTGCAACGCGCTGTGGCGCCCCCGCAGCCGCGGATGCGAGACGTCGATCCGATCAATCACCGTGCCCATAGCGGCTCACCACATCCTCGTCCAGGGTCAACAAGACCACACCGATCTCCAGCCCGGAGGCCAACGCCAGCAACGCGATTCGCTCCCCGGGCTTGATCCGCCCGGCCTCGAGTTCCTCGACGAGCGCCACCGTGTGGGTCGTGGAGGCGGTGTTCCCGTAGCGGTCGACGGTGATCACCGCGTCGTGGCGCGGGCTGTCGCCGAACACCTCCGACATCCGGGCCATTCCCTTGCGGATGGCGCGCGCTGACGTCTGGTGGGTGATGACGTGGTCGATGTCATGGATCGAAAGACCAACGGTGTCAAGCACTTCGCTCAACAGCAGCGGGGTGTTGGCGATCGCGGCCTTCTGGATGGCGCGGGAGTTGGTGAACATCCGCGCGCCGGGGTCGTCCCCCTGCGGATACGCCAGGCAGAGCCGGCTGTAGTCGGCGACGGTGGTGAAGCCCGCCAGGGCGATGCCGGCCGAACCGGCCGGCGCCCGCTCGAGCAGCAGCGCCGCGCCGGCATCGCCCAGGGTCAGGCAGGCCAGCTCCTTGCTCATGATGTTGCGGATGTGCCGGGCGGCGTTGTTGCTGAGCTGCGAGATGTACTCGCCGCTGACGACCAGCCCGCGCTCGACGACGCCCTGGCGGATCCAGTTGTTCACAATCGTTACGCCCGTGAGCATTCCGGCGCACGCGTTGGACACGTCGAACGTCATCGCGTTCACCGCCCCGATCCCGCGCGCCACGGCGCTACTCATGGTCGGCTCGAGCCACTGGGTCAGCCCGTCGCGGAACTTGGTGATGCTGCAGCTGATCACCACGTCGAGCGCCGCCGGGTCCTGTTGCGCGGTGGCCAGGCAGTTCAGCGCCGCCGAGCTGGCCAGGGTGTAGGAATCCTCGTCGCCCACCGACACCCGGCGTTCGCGGATCCCGGTCAGCCGTTCCAGGTCGATGTGGGTGTGGTGGCGGGTCGACGCCATCAGCTCGTCGGTCGTCAGGTGGGTTCCGGGCAGATGCCGGCCCGCGGCCGCGACCCGCGCGACGAAGGGGGCCTCAGGACCTTCCCCGGCCGCTTCCCCGGTTGTTTCCATCACCAGCCAGTGCCGAGTCATCGATGGCACCTCCTTGGCTTAGTCCTTGCCGTAGTCCTGGGCATGTCGGTCACCCACGCATCTCGAGGATTTCGGTCACCGGGCGCCGGGCGGTGGGCTTCGCGTGCGGGTCTTTGGCCGGTGACCGGCCGACCCGGATCAGCAGCTGCGGCTGGCCGGAGCCGCCGGTGATCCGCCTGATGATGTCGCGGCTCAGCGACATCTCCGTCATGTGGGTCAGCGTGCAGGTGGCCATGCCGGCCAGAGTGCATTCGAGCAGCACCGCCGACAGCGCCTCACCGCAACGCAGCACTTCGGGCGGCGCATCGTCGTGTTGGGTGGACAGGACCACGATCTTGGAGTGGTCCGCCTCGATCGCGGCGCGGCGGCGGCCCCCGCCCGCCGGCGGGAACGCGCGTGCGATGTCGACGCGCGCGGCCTCGGAACTGGACAGCAGAGCGCTTTCGGGCACGTGGTCGGCGTTCGCTTCGAAGGGCGAGGTCCACCAACGCAATTCGGTCAGGTAGGACGTATCGCTTCGGCGCAACTGCTCGGTGAGCCGCGACGCCTCGGCCAGCCTCGGTCGCTCGTCGTCGTCGACCACGTCCAGCGACACGTCGTACGGGGTCACCGCGTGGCTCAGGGCAGAATGCAGCGTGGGCCACGCGGTCGGTGCGCCCAGGGGCAGCCGGTCGGTGCGGCGGCGAAGGATCGCGTCGGCCCGCAGCCGGCATTGCGCCGTCACGTTCTCCACGGGCAGAAAGCCCACGCTCGCGAGGTGATCCGGTCTGCCCTCGGGGGGAAAACGTTCGGTGACGCTTTCCCAGCCCGCGGCGGCCATCGCGACCCGCAGGTGGTCGAGGACCGCGCCGCAGCTCAGGATCAGCTCCCGGCCGGTGTGGTCGGTGCCGTGCATCGCGTGGCGCGGATCGGCCCACAGGTGCAGCCTCGTGCCGTCGGCCACCCACCGCCAGGGCTGGCTGTTGTGCAGCGAAGGCGCGCGGCACGCGAGCGCCACCGCGTCCCGGATGACCTGCTCGGTCGGCACTTTCGCGTCCATCTTCACCATTTCGTCGCTTTCGGTGAGGCAAACTGTATGCGCCGCGCGGCGGCTGCGGGCAGGGCCGTTGGTCCCCGGCGGCCGGGACGTTGGAACCTCCCGAGGCTGTTACGTCGCGCGCACCCAGAGGTCCTGCGCCTCGTGAGCGACGAGGTCCGGGCGCCGCGAGGTGTCGATCCGGTGCGCGCCGTCCCAGTCGGCGTGCCCGGCGGCCAGGGCGGCCGCGATCGCCGGGGTCACCTCCGAATTGCCCGCGGGCCTGGTCCTGATCCGGTCGGCCGCCACGTCGGCCGTCACCGAGCACACGAATTCGACGAGCGCCGAGTGCGTCTCGGTGGCCAGCCGGTGAGCCGCCTCGCGCGCCCGCGGATCGCGCCAGGTGCCGTCGAGGATCACCGAGTGCCCCTCGCCCAGCAACTGCCGCGCGCGGCGCAGTGTGGTCTCGTAGACCACCGCGACCTGGTCGGGGTTGTAGAGCCCGGCGTTCAGCACGCCGGGCTCACCGGCGATGGCGCCCGAGTCCCGGAGCTCCCGGCGCACGTCGTCGGTGGAAATGAGCTGCGCCCCAAACGATTCAGCCAGACCGCGGGCCACGGTGGACTTCCCCGTGCCCGGGTTGCCGCCGACGAGCGCGAGCCGGACGGTGGCGCTCTGCAGGTGCCGGGTGGCGATGGCCAGGTGGCGGGCGGCGTCCTCGGACGCGCCCGGACTGCCCTGCGAAACGCGGACGCAGTCCACCTTCGCCCGCACCGCGGCCCGGTAGGCGATGTAGAAGTCGGACAGCGCTCGCGGCGCCGCCCGACCCGCGTGCTCGGCGTAACGCTGTAGGAAGTAGTCGCCGAAGTCCTTGCGGCCCAGAAACTCCACGTCCATCGCGAGGAAGGCGGCGTCGTCGATGCAGTCGACGTAGCGCAACCGGTCGTCGAACTCCAGGCAGTCCAGCAGCGCCGGTTTTCCGTCCACCCAGAAGATGTCATCGGCTAGCAGGTCGCCGTGCCCGTCGACGATGCGCCCCTCGCGGACGCGCCGCGCGAACAGGGGCGCGCGGCCGGCGACGAACTGGGTCACCAGGCGCTGCAGAAGAGCTACCTCACTTTCGGCTATGCCCGGAATCGATTGGGTCGCATACCGTTCCAATTCGGACAGGTTCTCCCGCCAGCGCCCCTCGATCGCGGCGGCCTCGCCCTGGGCGTCCATCGCCTCGCCGCGCTCGGCGCGTTCGTGGAAGCGGACCAGCGCGGCCGCGACCGCGTCCAGCACGCGGTGCACGGACTCTGCGGTGTCGTGGGCCACCAGGTGCGCGAGGCGGTCCTCGTCGCGGTAGCGCCGCATGACCACGACCGGCTCGGCCGGGCCGCCCAGCGGATCGGTGAGGTGCGCTACGCCGAGGTAGCTCTCGGGCGAGAGCCGGCTGTTGAGCTCGACCTCCCGGCGGCAGGCGTGCTCGCGCTGCTGCGGCGCGCGGAAGTCGAGAAAGTCGGTCAGCACCGGCTTCTTGGCTTTGTAGGCGCGGTCGCCGGCGAGAATGACGACGCCCGTGTGGGTTTCGTGCAGATCGAGATACGGCACGGCGGCGGCGCGGCCCTAGGACGGCCGCGCGACGATCACCGGCATGCGGACCGAGTGGACGACGGCGTTGCTCACCGAACCCAGCAGCATGCCGGACAGGCCACCGCGGCCGTGGCTGCCCACGACGACGAGTTGCGCCGATTCCGATTGCTCGATCAGCTGCCGGGCCGGCCGGTCGGCGACCACGACCCGTTGCACGGTGACGTCGGGATAACGCTCCTGCCAGCCCGCCAGTTGCTCGGCCAGGCTCCGCTCGGCCTCCGCCCTCACCGCCGACCAGTCCACCCCGGGCAGTTCGAAGACGTCGACGTCGCTCCATGCGTGCAGCGCCGTCAGGGTGACCCCGCGGCGCGACGCTTCGTCGAACGCGACGCCCACCGCCGCCTCGGAGGCGGGTGAGCCGTCGATGCCCACAAGCACCGGGGCCTGCTGGGGATGCTCCATGAGCGGGTCTTCGTCGCGGATCACCGCGACCGGGCAGCGCGCGCTGCGCACCACGCTGCCGCTCACCGAGCCCAGCAACAGCCTGCCCAGCGCGCCGCGGCCATTGCTGCCCACGACGACCATCTCGGCCTCTTTGGACATCTCGACCAGGGTGGGCACCGGGGGCGCGCACCTGAGCTCGCTGCGGACGTCGACCTTACGGTCGGTGGTGACGGCCTCCTCGGCGATCTTGACGGCCTGCTCGAGAACCTCGCGGCCCTGC
>NZ_LZJG01000079.1:0-802 GCF_001667785.1 Mycobacterium sp. E3247
TCCCTAACCCAGCTCGCGGATCTGGGCATCGAGGTGAAGATCGCTACCGGTGACAACGCGCGGGTGGCCGAAAAGGTGTGCGCCGACTTGGGTTTGGCCTCAAAGGGAACCATCACCGGCGCGGAGATGGAACAATTCGGCGACGAAGAATTCGAGCACGCCGCACAGAATTACACCATCTTCGCCCGCATCTCGCCGGAGCAGAAGGCGCGGCTCATCACCGCGGCGCGGCGCACCGGCCGATCGGTGGGGTTCCTCGGCGATGGAGTCAACGACGCGCTGGCTCTGCATGCCGCCGACGTCGGGATCTCCGTCGACAGCGCAACCGATGTGGCGAAGGACGCTGCCGACGTGGTGCTGCTGGAAAAGGATCTGGGCGTGCTGGCCACCGGGGTAGCAACGGGCAGAAGGATTTTCGCCAACACGATCAAGTACGTGCTGATGGGCACGTCGAGCAACTTCGGGAACATGTTCAGCGCCGCGGCCGCATCGGCCCTGCTGCCGTTCCTGCCGATGCTGCCCAGCCAGATCCTGCTGAACAACCTGTTATACGACTCCTCGCAGCTGGCGATCCCCACCGACAGGGTCGACGCCGAGCAGCTGCACGCGCCGTCGCACTGGAACGTCGCGTTCATCCGCCGGTTCATGCTGATCTTCGGACCGATCAGCTCGCTGTTCGACTTCCTGACGTTCGGGTTGATGCTGGGCGTGCTGCACGCCGGCGCGATCGAGTTCCGCACCGGGTGGTTCGTGGAATCGCTTGCGACGCAGACGCTGATCATCTTCGCGATCCGCACCCGCA
>NZ_LZJG01000080.1:0-1891 GCF_001667785.1 Mycobacterium sp. E3247
ACCCGCGGCTGGCGGCGGATCGGCACCGCCATCGTCCGCTGGCCGGGCGCGGTACTCGCGGCGGCCTGCGCGCTGGCCCTGGTCGGACTCATAGCTTTACCCGGGTACAAGACCAGTTACGACACCCGTCCCTACATGCCCGCCAGCGCGCCGGCCAATGTCGGCTACACCGCCGCGGAGAAGCATTTCTCGCGGGCCCGGCTGGAGCCCGAGTTGTTGATGGTCGAAACCGATCACGACATGCGTAACCCGGAGAGCATGCTCGTCCTGGACAAGGTGGCCAAGGCGGTGTTTCACGTTCCCGGCGTGGCGCAGGTGCAGACCATCACCCGTCCGCTGGGCACCCCGCTCGTTCACAGCTCGCTCGCGTTCGTGGTCAGCAATTCCAGCGCGGCGCAGCAGGAAAACCTGACCTACCAACGAGATCGGGCCGAGGATGCCCTCAAGCAGGCCAACGAACTGAACAAGACCATCAACATCCTGAAACAGCAGTACGTGTTGCAGCAGCAGCTCGCCGGCACCACCCACGACGAGACGCAGAGTTTCCACGACACGCTCGGTACGATCCAGGATCTGCGCGACAAGATCGCGAACTTCGACGACTTCTTCCGGCCCATCCGCAGCTACTTCTATTGGGAGAGGCACTGTTACGACATCCCCGTCTGCTTCGCGTTCCGGTCACTCTTCGACGCGCTCGACGGCATCGACCAGCTCACAGAGAAGTTCGAAAGCCTCACGGCTTCGCTCGACAAGCTCGACGCGCTGCAGCCGAAACTGGTGGAGCTGATACCGCCGCAGATCGACAGCCAGCAGACCAATCGGGATCTGACGCTGGCCAATTACGCCACGCTGTCGGGCATTTACGCCCAGACCGCGGCCGCGATCGACAACGCGACGGCTCTGGGACGGGCCTTCGACGCCGCCAAGAACGACGACACGTTCTACCTGCCGCCCGAGGTCTTCAACAACCCCGACTTCAAGCGCGGGCTCAAACTGTTCCTCTCGCCCGACGGCAAGGCCGCCCGCATGATCGTCACGCACGAAGGCGATCCCGCGACCCCCGAGGGCATTTCGCACATCGACCCGATGGCCAAGGCCGCGCACGAGGCCCTGAAGGGCACGCCGATGGCGGGCGCGGGGGTCTATCTCGGCGGGACCGCCTCGACGTACAAGGACATCCAGGACGGCGCCAAGTATGACCTGATGATCGTGGCGTTCGCGGCGCTGAGCCTCATTCTGCTGATCATGATGATCATCACGCGCAGCCTGATCGCCGCGCTCGTCATCGTGGGCACGGTCGCCCTATCGCTGGGCGCCTCGTTCGGGTTGTCAGTTCTGGTGTGGCAGTACCTCTTCGGGATCCAGTTGTATTGGGTCGTGCTCGCGCTTGCCGTGATCCTGCTGTTGGCGGTCGGATCCGACTACAACCTCCTGTTGATCTCGCGGTTCAAGGAAGAAATTCATGCCGGCCTGAACACCGGCATCATCCGGGCGATGGCCGGCTCTGGATCGGTGGTCACCTCGGCCGGCATCGTCTTCGCCGTCACCATGTGTGCGTTCGTGTTCAGCGGTTTCCAGGTGCTCGGTCAGATCGGCACCACCATCGGCCTCGGCTTGCTGTTCGACACGCTGATCGTGCGGTCGTTCATGACGCCTTCCGTCGCACGGATTCTCGGTCGGTGGTTCTGGTGGCCCCAACGGGTGCGCCCGCGCCCCGCCAGCACGATGCTGCGGCCGTACGGACCGCGTCCGGCGGTTCGGCAGCTGCTGCTGTGGGAGGACGACGACCCGGTGGTCGCGTCGCCGGCGCGTTAGCTAGCTGTACTGACCCGAGAGGTTAGGTACGCGGGTGGCGGGTGGTTGGCCGCCGAGTGCGGTGTGGCCGCGGTGG
>NZ_LZJG01000081.1:0-3206 GCF_001667785.1 Mycobacterium sp. E3247
GCCCCGCCCGGCGCGCCGCCGGGTCCCGGGGGCCGTCGCCCAACTGGGCGTCGCCGCCGCGGCGACCGGAGGGGGCCCGGCCGGGGCGGCGGACCACGCCGTCCCACCCGGATGCGCCGCGACCGGTATGCCCATCGATTCGGTTTGCGGTGGGCGCCCGGCCATTCCCTGGTGGCGCCCGACCTCGAACGTCAGCTGCGGCCCGTCCGGATTCCCGATGTTGAGGCACTGGCCGTCGTGAATCTCGACCACCGGGCCCCGCCGCCACCGCCGAATTTCCCGCCGCATCCGCAGGTGTCCCCGCACACCGAGATGTCGCGCAGCGCCGCCAAGCCGCCCGAAGTGGCGAACCTGGCGACCAAGATGTTCCAGGCGCTGAGGCCTTCCCGAACCGGGTCGCTGCAGAAGCCTTCCGGCGCGCTGACGATCGGACGTGCCACCGACAACGACGTCGTCATCCAGGACGTCCTCGCGTCCCGGCATCACGCGTTCTTGACCCAGACGCCGCTGGGCACCGAGATCCGCGACGCCCACAGCGTCAACGGGACCTTCGTCAACGGCGTGCGGGTGGGGTCCGCGGTGCTGACCGAGGGCGACGTGGTCACCATCGGCAACGTCGACCTGGTGTTCACCCGCGGCGAGCTGCTCCGCCGCACCGAGGCCGCGACCCGCACCGGCGGCCTGGAGGTCAGCTCCGTCTGCTACACCGTCGACCAGAACAAGCAACTGCTCGACCACATCTCGCTGACCGCCCGGCCCGGAACGCTGACGGCCATCATCGGCGGTTCGGGTGCCGGCAAGACCACGCTGTCGCGGGTGATCGTGGGCTACACCAGCCCCACGTCGGGCTCGGTGACCTTCGAGGGCCACGACATCCACGCCGAGTACGCGACCATGCGCAGCAGGATCGGGATGGTCCCGCAGGACGACGTGGTGCATCGCCAGCTGACCGTGAACCAGGCGCTGAACTACGCCGCCGAGCTGCGACTGCCGCCGGACACCAGCAAGGCCGAGCGCGCCCAGGTCGTCGCCCAGGTCCTCGAGGAACTGGACATGACCAAGCACGCCGAGACCCGGGTGGACAAGCTGTCCGGCGGCCAGCGCAAGCGGGCCTCGGTGGCCCTCGAACTGCTCACCCAGCCGTCACTGCTGCTGCTCGACGAGCCGACGTCCGGCCTGGACCCGGCGCTGGACCGTCAGGTCATGCTGATGCTGCGCCAGCTCGCCGACGCCGGTCGCACGGTGCTGGTGGTGACCCACTCGGTGTCATACCTGGAAGTGTGCGACCAGATCCTGCTGATCGCGCCCGGCGGCAAGACCGCCTTCTGCGGCCCACCCGACCAGGTCGAGGCGGCCATGGGCACCCGCAACTGGGCCGACATCTTCGCCAAGGTGGGCGCCGACCCCGACGAGGCCAACCGCCGGTTCAAGGAGCGCAACCAGCAGTCTTCCCGGCCACCCTCCCCGCAAAGCCCGGCCGACCTGGGCGAGCCGCCGAAGACCGACCTGTGGCGGCAGCTGTCGACGATCGCCCGCCGCCAGGTTCGACTCGTCATATCCGACCGGGGCTACACGATCTTCCTGGCGGTCCTGCCGTTCCTCATCGGGGCGTTGTCGCTGACGGTGAAGGGCCCCCACCCCGGCCTCGGGCCGGCCGACCCGCTCGGCCCCGCGCCCACGCAGCCGCAGTACATCATGGTGCTGTTGAACATCGGCGCCGTGTTCATGGGGACCGCGCTGACCATCCGCGATCTGATCGGCGAGCGCCCGATCTTCCGGCGGGAGCAGGCCGTCGGCCTGTCCACCTCCGCCTACCTGCTGGCCAAGATCGCGGTGTTCTGCGTCTTCGCGACGCTGCAGGCGGCGATCGCGACCATCATCGTCCGGCTGGGCAAGGGGGCGCCGACCGCGCACCCGCCCTTCTTCGGCAACTCCACGTTCTCACTGTTCGTCACCGTCGCCGGCACCTGTGTGGCGTCAGCAATGCTGGGCCTGTTGTTGTCGGCCGTGGCGCAGTCCAACGAACAGATCATGCCGCTGCTCGTGGTGTCGATCATGTCGCAGCTGGTGTTCTCCAGCGGCATGATTCCCGTCTACCAGCGGTTCGGCCTCGAGGAGCTCGCCTGGCTGACGCCCGCGCGCTGGGGTTACGCGGCGGGCGCCTCGTCGATCGACTTTCCGTCGCTGGTGAAGGTCAAACAGATCCCGACCAACGACCCGATCTGGCAGCACTCGAAACACATCTTCGTGTTCGACATGGCCATGCTGGCATTCCTGTCCGTCGCCTACACCGGGTTCGTCCGGTGGCACATCAGGCTGAAACGCTGAGCCCGCGGCCGGTGCGATGACGCAAGCCGCCGAGCCCGTGCTGACCGTTCGATCCGACCGATCGAAGGGCAGCTTCGCGGCCGGCCGCGACGTGGTGGTCGGCAGCGACCTGCGCGCGGACCTGCGGGTGGCGCACCCCCTGATCGCGCGCGCACACCTGCTGCTGCGCTTCGATCACGGCAAGTGGGTTGCGCTGGACAATCGTTCGCTGAACGGGATCTATCTCAACGGCCAGCGGGTCCCGCTGGTCGACATCGTGGACGGCCAGACCCTCAACATCGGCAAGCCCGACGGCCCGCGGATCACGTTCGAAATCGGCCACCACACCGGGACAGTGGGCATGCTCCCGCCGACCACGGAGTCGATCCCCGTCATCACACCGCCCGTCGATGCCCGCCGCGCGCCGCCGGCCGGCCAGCGGCCACCGGCCCCGCCGCAGCCGCGCCCCTGGCAAGGCCCGAACCGCACCACCGCCGTGCCGATCGTGCGACCCGACGCGGCGACGCGGTCGGTGCGGCAGTCCGCTGGGCCGCCCGAGCTGAACCAGCCCACCCAGATCGGCGTGAGCGGCCAGGTGGCGGAGTTCCCGACCACGCGGGTGAAGAACCTGGGGCCCGAATCCGAGCGGGTAACCGACCGGCCGGGCCGCGCCGCGTGGATCGGCCGCGCGCTCGACAACGACATCGTCATTCACGACGTGCTGGCCTCGCGCCATCACGCGTTTCTGACGCCGACGCCGGCGGGCCCCGAGATCCGCGACGCCAACAGCAGCAACGGAACCTTCGTCAACGGGGTCAAAGTGGCGTCGGCGGTGCTGTCCGAGGGCGACGTGGTGACCATCGGGAACGTCGACCTGGTGTTCTCCGGCGGGATCCTGG
>NZ_LZJG01000082.1:0-14155 GCF_001667785.1 Mycobacterium sp. E3247
CCGCAAGTCAACAGGCAACGGCGGCAGCGACGGCAGCTGGTCGATCGGAATGTCGACGGTCCAGTTCATCGGTCCATGGTAACCGGGGCGCGATGGTGACTGATCAGCGCGAACGTCGTTCGGGCGGCCTCAGGCCGGCGCTCCCCCGTTTCGATCGCTCCCGAAACCGGTTGCGTCGGCCGAGGTGATCAGCCGGAAACGCCGCAGCTGGTCGCGGGCGTCGACCAGCGCGTCGTGGGCATCGCGCGACCGCGGCGGCATCGGCGGGGACCCGCGGTCCTCCCACAATTGCCTCAGGTCCCGGGTGAAGCGGGGCAGCGCCCGCGGCAACTCGGGCATGGTGCCCCACAGCTGGCACAGCGCCACGTGGTCGTAGGCGCCGATCCACGCCCACAGTTCGATGGGGTCGCTGCCCCGGACGTCGAAGAATTCCTCCAGGTCCAAGCGGATCTGCCTGCGCGAGCGCCACAGCTGCGACGCCGGCGACGGCAGCTTGGGCAGCACGTTGGCGCGCACCCAGGCCCCGGCGCGCTCCGGATCGAATTCGGTGGACACCGCGTAGTATTCGCGGCCGTCTTCGGCGACCACCCCGATGGAGATCAACTCGATGGTGCGGCCGTCCTCGATGAATTCGGTGTCGTAGAAGTACCGCACCGGCGCAGCTTATCTGCTGATCAGGATGGGCTCCGTAGGCGGCGGAGCGGCATGGACGTCGTGGTCGAGTTGGGCGTCGACCGCGCGCTCGTCGGGCAGGCCGGGGGTGCCCGCGATCGCGCACTGGACCCAAAGCTTGGCCCGCACGATCGGGCGACGCAGCCTGCGTTCCCGCTGCAGCGCACGCCGCATCTTCTCCGGCTGGGTGGTGTAGCGCCAGCGGGCCCAGGGCGCGTGCGGCCGCGACAACCGGACGGCGCCGATCACCAGCAGGACCACGATGAACATCCCGAGCAGACCGGTCCACACCTTGCCCTTGAGCACCACCACCACGGCCAGCGGCAGCGTCAGCACCAGAGCGCCGGCCACCGCGGCCCGCAGCGGCCACGAACCGGCGCCTTCCCAGATCGGGAGGAAGAACATCAGCGGGTGCAGCCCCATGATCAACAGGCCCGCGACTCCCACCGCGGCGAACACCGCGTCCACCGAGGTGCGCCCGTCCTCTTCCCAATAGACGTCGGACAGGTGCAGGATCAACGCGTACTCGTCGAGCACCAGGGCGGCGCCGATTCCGAAAAAGATTGCCGACAAAGTGAATTCGGGCTCGTGGCCGTCGATGGACAGGGTGACCAGGGTCAGGCCGGAGAGCAACACCAGGACCACACCGAACGTCACGTGGTGGATGTGCACGCCGCCGAGGTGCACGTTGCGCGGGTGCCACCACCTGGTCGGGCGACCGGCGGCCGCGCGGTGGCGGATGAAGCGCACGAACGTCCGGGTGACGAAGAAGGTCATGATGAACGCCACCAGGCAGCACAGCAGGGGTAACCGGCCGCCGTCGAGGATGTCGTGCGCGAACCACCGGGTCACCCGCGGCACGAACCAGTGGAGCACTCTTGAAACGTACGCCTGTGCGCGCCGACCCCGTGTGAGCCGCGCTGGGCCGCGTGCACCCCCGCGCACCGATTACGCTGTTGTGCGACATGAGTAGATGGCGGGCGCCCGGCGTGGGCTTCCCAGGCGGACGTGGCCCCGGCCAGGTCCTGTTGTGGTGCGGCCTTTGGCTGCTGGCGGCGGCGGGCCTGGGCTACGTGGCCTGGCAGCTGTTCGGGCACACGCCCTATCGCATCGACATCGACGTGTATCAGATGGGCGCGCAGGCCTGGATGCACGGGCATTCGCTGTACCACGGCGATGTGTTGTTCCACACACCGATCGGGCTCAACCTGCCGTTCACCTATCCTCCGCTGGCGGCGATCGTGTTCTGCCCGTTCGCCTGGCTGCACATGCCGGCCGCCAGCGTCGCGATCACGGCGTTGACGTTGGTGCTGCTGGTCGTCTCGACGGTGATCGTGCTGACCCGCCTGGATGTCTGGGCCGCCTCCACCGCGCTGCCCGGCCCGGCGTGGTTGCGCCGCTGGTGGCTGGCCGTCGTCATCACCGTGGCGGCGACGATCTGGCTGGAACCGATCACGTCGAACTTCGCCTTCGGCCAGATCAACGTCGTGCTGATGACGCTGGTGATCGCCGACTGCCTGCCGCGCCGCACCCCGTGGCCGCGAGGCCTGCTGCTCGGTGTGGGGATAGCGCTCAAACTCACGCCCGCGGTGTTCCTGCTCTACTTCCTGCTGCGGCGTGACAACCGCGCGGCGCTGACGGCGCTGGCGTCCTTCGTGGGGGCGACGGCGGTGGGTTTCGTTCTGGCGTGGAGCGATTCGTGGGAGTACTGGACGCACACCCTGGCGCACACCGATCGGATCGGCGAGGCGGCCCTGAACACCGATCAGAACATCGCCGGGTCGCTGGCCCGGCTCGGGCTGGGTGAGCAGCAGCGCTTTGTGTTGTGGGTGGCGGCCTCGCTGCTCATGCTCGCCCTGACGGTGTGGGCGATGCGCCGGGTGCTGCGGGCCGGCGAGCCCGTGCTGGCCGTCGTGTGCGTCGCCCTGTTCGGGCTGGTGGTCTCCCCGGTCTCGTGGTCACACCACTGGGTGTGGGGGCTGCCCACCGTCGTGGTGCTGGCCGTGCTGGCCTGGCGGCGCCGCAACGTGGCGCTGGCCGTGGTCGCCGCCGCGGGCGTGGCGCTGATGAGATGGTCGCCGATCGACCTGCTGCCCAAGCACCACGAGACGACGGCCGTCTGGTGGCGCCAACTCGCCGGGATGTCCTACGTGTGGTGGGCGATCGCGGTCCTCGTCGCGGCGGGCCTGACGGTCACCGCCCGCAAGGCCTCGCGGGATTCGGCGCCGCAGCAATTGACGCCGGCGACAGCGATCGGCTAGTCGACGCCGGCGATCAGCCGACGGCGGTTTCGGGGATCCGCGCGGCCTCGCTGGTCGAACCCTGACCGTTCGAACCGTTGCGGTTCTCCTTCAGGCTGGCGGCGTAGATGTCCACGTATTCCTGGCCGGAAAGCCCCATCAGCTCGTAGATCACCTCGTCGGTGACGGCCCGCTCGATGAAGCGGTTGCCGGCCAGCCCTTCGAAGCGGGAGAAGTCCATCGGCTTGCCGAAGCGCACGGTGACCCGCCCAAAGCGCAGCATGTTCGTCCCCGGGGGGTTGACCACGTTCGTGCCGATCATCGCCACCGGGATCACCGGCACCCCGGTGTGCAGCGCCAGCCGCGCCAGGCCGGTCTTGCCCTTGTACAGCCGGCCGTCCGGCGAGCGGGTGCCCTCGGGGTACATCCCCAGCAACTTGCCCGCCGACAGCAGCCGTTCGGCGGTGGTCAGCGCCGCCTGGGCGCTGTCGGCATCGGTCCGGTCGATCGGCACCTGGCCCACGGCGGTGAAAAACCAGCGCTGGAACCAGCCCTTCAGGCCGGTGCCGGTGAAGTATTCCGATTTCGCCAGGAAGGTGATCCGGCGACGCACCACCAGCGGCAGGTAGAAGCTGTCCATCACCGCCAGGTGATTGCTGGCCAGGATCGCCGGGCCGGAACTCGGAATGTGTTCCAGGCCTTCAACTTTTGGCCGACCGAGCAAGTACAGCAGCGGGCCGAGGAGCACGTACTTGAATAGCCAGTACCACATGGCCCTCCCTCTCGCCCGCCCGCCGGTGTTCTGCGCCAACTGTACCCATCGCGTCCGCCATGGACCACCTTCGACGCGGGGCGGTCATTCCTCGACGGTGACCGGGATGGGCTGATAGCGGGTCCTGGTCGCGGCGTCCGGTGTCTGGGTCTCGGGGCCGCCATCGCCGGGGGGACCGCCGGGCGGACCGTCGGGTGGCGGTTTCGCCGCGCCGTCGATGTCGTCGAGCATGGCACGCACGACTTCGAGCAACGCGATGCTGTGGTCGGCGATCACGGTGATCAGCGGGTGCTGGTCACCGGTCGCCAGCGCGGCCAGCGCACACACCGGACACCACACCTGCTGACACTTGCCGGTCCCGACGCCCCGTCCCGCGGTCAGCGCGGCCGCCGTCCGCATCGCCGGGTCGATGCCGTCCAGGATCGCCTGGGCGAGCCTGCGCAACTCCGGACCGATCTCGGGATGAGCCCCACTCACTTAGGCCACACCTCCGGGTCTGGTCGAAAACGTACGGTCAGCTCGGTTCCCCGCAGGTGCGCGTCCAGGACGGTGCACCGCCGGAGTACGGACGCCAACCGAACCCTGCGCCGCAATCCGCCCGCGCTGATGATCAGGTCGTCGTCGACGCGGCCCAGCGTCAGCCCCGACGGATCGAGTTGTGGCAACGCTAGCCGCATCCGGTAAATGGAGCCAAGTCCCGTCCCGGATTCCAGGTCCACCGTCGGCCGCAGCGGGCCCGGCGGCGCCGTTCCGCCCCGGCGGCGCGCGCTGTCGAGCAAAGCGCCCAGCGCCTTGGGTCCGATCGGTTCCCCGGACAGGTGCGGAGTCATCACCAGGGCCACTTCACCGATGGTGGCGTCGAGCTCGTCGAGAACGCCGCGTTGTTCGGAAATGCGTTCGGCGTACCAGTAGAACGCGGGGTGCTCCGGCAGGTTTCGGTATTCGTAGGACTCGTCTTCGGCCAGCACCTGGTTGACGATCAGTTCCTCCACGCGCACGCCCATCAGCGCCAGCGAGCCCAGCGTCCGGGCCGCCTCGGCCGCGACCACCCGTTCGGGCGTCAACACCAAATGCGCGCTGACCAATTCGCCGTCGGTCAGCAGGGCGCTGAGCGCCTCGACGCTGGCGCTGACGCGCTCGAGCAGCTCCACGACCGCCGCCGACCGCGCGTCGTCGGCGCTGACCGACAACCGGCGATGACGCGGCCACGCCCGCTCGACGTAGAGGCCGAAGGTGGCCGGCAGGGTCAGCATCCGCAGCGCGTCCGCGGTCGATGCGCAGTCGACGACGACGCGATCCCAGCGCCCGGACACGGCCAGCTCGCCGACGGCGTGCAGTCCGAGCACCTCCTGAACGCCCGGTAACGCCGAAAGTTCCTGGGGCGCAATGGTGCTCAACTCGGAATCGGTGAAGCGCCGATCGAGTGTGTCCACCACGTGGTGCCAGCGGGCCTCGAGCAAGGCCAACGTGTCCAACGCCAGCGCTTCCAGAAATCCGCCGCCGGCCTGGGCGTCATCGGCGAGGACGCGGACCAGTTCACCCTGACTCGGTGGAACGGGAACGCCGAGCACGTCCCCGAGCGAGTGCGCCTGGTCGGTGGACACCACCAGCACCCGCTGCCCCGCGCTCGCGGCGCTGACCGCCGTGGCGCATGCCAGCGTGGACTTGCCTACCCCGCCCTTGCCAACGAAGAGACTGATCCGGGCCGGGGTGGGCGCCCGCGATTGGCCGGACTCACTCAGCCCTCGACTCGTTTCTTCAGATCCTTCAATGCGGTGTCGGTCAGCCGGCGCTCGGCCTTGCGCTTGAGCAGACCGATCATCGGGACGGCGAGATCGACCGAGAGCTCGTAGGTGACCTCCGTGCCGGATCCCTTGGGCGCCAATCGATATGTGCCTTCCAGGGAACGCAGCAGCGAGCTGGAGACAAGCGTCCAGCTGACCGATCGCCGGTCCTTGGGCCACTGGTAGGACATGACTAACGTGTCCTTGAGGACGGCGGCGTCCAGCACCACCCGCGCAACCTTCGGATAGCCGTCGGCGTCCGTCTCCTGGACCTCGGCCTCCCGGTATTCCGAGATCCACTGGGGGTAGGAATCGATGTCCGCGATGACGCCCATCACCGTGCTCGGGTCGGCGTCGATGTAGATGGTCTGCGACGTCTTCTCCGCCACCTGGTGCTGCCCTCTCTCCCGCCGGCGGTCGACGCCGCAGGGAAAACTGCCGTGCGGGTCCAAACCCCCGGGCCTCCGGTCCGAAACGGTAAAGTCCCCGCAAACCTGACCCGGCTAAACTACCGGAGAAACTCCCACCGGACGTGTCCGTTCCAGTCTCGTCTTGACCTCGAAGGCCATTTTCTTGCCCGCCACCCGACGGCGGTGTGTCATTTTCGCCAGATTGAGCTTGGCCAGCTGCCAGGCCGCCACGCCCGTCGGTTCGGCGTGCAGGAAATAGTGCAGCACCACCCCGTCCAGCGACGGTTCCAGCCAGATTTCCATGGTGCCGGTCAGCGCGCCGGTGACCGCCCAGCGGATGCCCTTGTCGGCGCGATCCTCGATGACCCGCAACCGCAGGTCCGGCCACCAGCGACGCCAGCACGACGGGTCGGCGACCGCGGCACCGACCCGCGCGCCGTCGGCGGCGACGAACGTCTCGTCCGCGATCTGGATGCTGTTCACCACCTCAGCTTCACATATCTATCGGGCCCGCCACGCCGAGGGCGGGCCCGATTCCGGCCCCGGCCGGCACAGTGCCACCGTTCCTGCACGAATGCGCGGATTAGGCTGGACCACAACAAGCCGTCCCCCGGAACGTCACCAGCCAAAACGAGGTCAGCAAGAGTGCGTGAGTACAGTGTCCCCGCCCGCTTCTCCGTCGGCGAGCACGACAACATCGCGGCCATGGTCTTCGAACACGAGCGCGAGGACCCCAGCTTCGTCATCTTCCGGCGTCAGGTCGACGGCGTGTGGACGGACGTCACCTGCGCGGAGGTCGCCGCCCAGGTTCGCTCCGCGGCGCTGGGCCTGATCGCGCTCGGGGTACAGGCCGGCGACCGGGTGTCGATCTTCTCGGCCACCCGATACGAGTGGGCGATCATCGACCTGGCGATCCTGTCCGTGGGGGCGGTCACCGTACCGATCTACGAGACGTCCTCGGCCGAGCAGGTGCGCTGGGTGCTGCAGGACTCCGAGGCGGTGCTGGCCTTCGCCGAGACCGACGCCCACGCCGCGATGGTCACCGAGCTCACCACCGAGCTGCCCGCCCTGCGCCGGGTGCTGCACATCGACGGCTCGGGCCCCAAGGCGCTCGACCAGCTCGACGAGGCCGGGGCGTCGGTCGAGCCCGCCGAGCTCGCCGCCCGCCAGGAGGCGCTGCGCGCCGCCGACCCGGCGACGCTCATCTACACGTCGGGGACCACCGGACGACCCAAGGGCTGCCAACTCACCCACTCCAACCTGCTGTACGAGACCCGCGGCGCCAAGGAATGCCTGCCGACGCTGCTGGACGAAGGGCAGCGCCTGTTGATCTTCCTGCCGCTGGCCCACGTGCTGGCGCGCTCGCTGACGCTCTCGGCGTTCGCCAACAAGGTGACCGTCGGGTTCACCAGCGACATCAAGAACCTGCTGCCGATGTTCGCCGTGTTCAAGCCGACCGTGGTGGTGTCGGTGCCGCGGGTGTTCGAGAAGGTCTACAACACCGCCGAGCAGAACGCGGTCAACGACGGCAAGGGGCGGATCTTCGCGGCCGCCGTGCAGACCGCGGTCGACTGGAGCCAGGCCCAGGACCGCGGCCGCCCGGGGCTGGTGCTGCGCGCCAAGCACGCGTTGTTCGATCGGCTCGTGTACCACAAGCTGCGCACCGCGCTGGGCGGCGAATGCCACGCGTCGGTCTCCGGCGGCGCCCCGCTGGGCGCGCGGCTGGGCCATTTCTACCGGGGCGTCGGCCTGACCATCCACGAGGGCTACGGCCTGACCGAGACCAGCTCGGCCATCACGGTCAACCAGGTCGGCAACGTCAGGATCGGCACGGTCGGAACGTTGTTGCCGGGCAACAGCATGCGCATCGCCGAGGACGGCGAGCTGCTGGTGCGCGGCGGCGTGGTGTTCAGCGGCTACTGGCGCAACGAGCAGGCCACCGACGACGCGTTCACCGACGGCTGGTTCAAGACCGGCGACCTCGGCGCGCTCGACGAGGACGGCTTCCTCAAGATCACCGGGCGCAAGAAGGAGATCATCGTCACCGCCGGCGGCAAGAACGTCGCCCCGGCCGTGCTCGAGGACCAGCTGCGGGCACACGCGCTGATCAGCCAGGCCATGGTGGTGGGCGACGCCAAGCCGTTCATCGGCGCGCTGATCACGATCGATCCGGAGGCTTTCGGCGCCTGGAAGGAACGCAACCACAAGGCGGCCGGTGCGTCGGTGGCCGACCTGGTCACCGACCCGGACCTGGTCGCGGAGGTGGACGCGGCGGTCAAGCACGCCAACCAGGCGGTGTCGCACGCCGAGTCCATCCGCAAATTCCGCATCCTGCCGGTGGATTTCACCGAGGACACCGGTGAGCTGACACCGACGATGAAGGTCAAGCGCAACGTGGTGGCCGAGAAGTTCGCCTCCGACATCGACTGGATCTACGAGAAGGAATAGCTCGCCGCGCAGAAGCCTGATCGCGCGACTCCTCAGCCCGCCTCAACGGCCCGCATCGTCGCCGCGCAGAAGCTCGGCCAGCCGGGCGGCCAGCGTGTCCCAGCGCCAGTGGGCCAGCACCCACTCGCGGCCGGCGGCGCCCATGGCCGCGGCCCGGTCAGGATCGCCGAGCAACTGGGCGACTGCGTCGGCGACGGCCTTCAGCGAGCGCCCGTCGACCACCAATCCAGTCTTGTTGTGCTGCACGGCTTCCGGGGCCCCGCCGGAGTCGCCGGCGATCACCGGCTTGCCGGTAGCGGACGCCTCCAGAAAGACGATGCCCAAGCCCTCGACGTCCATCCCGGCGCCGCGGGTTCGGCAGGGCATCGCGAACACGTCCGCCAGCGCGTGGTGCGCTGGCAGTTCGGCGGCCGGCACTCCCCCGGTGAACGTGACGTGCTCGGCCACCCCGCAGTCGCGGGCCAGTTTGCGCAGCGATTCCAGGTAGGGACCGCCGCCGACGATGACCAGGGCGGCGCCGTCGACGCGTTGCCGGATCGAGGGCAGGGCCTTGATCAGCATGTCCTGGCCCTTGCGCGGGACCAGCCGGGACACGCACACGACCGTGGGCCGCTCCCCCAGCCCATAGCGGTCGCGCAGTTCGGCGCCGGCCGCCGGGTCGGGCCGGAACCGGTCGGTGTTCACCCCGGGCGGCAGGTATTCCAGCGAGGCGTGCGGGCCGAAGGCCGGCGCGAACCGGCCGCGGGTGTAGCGGCTGACGAACGTGACGACGTCGGTGGTGTCACCGATGCGGCGCAACACCGACCGGGCGACCGGAAGCATCGACCAGCCCACTTCATGGCCGTGCGTGCTGGCCACCACCCGGCCCGCCCCGGCATGGCGGGCGCGCTGCGCCAACAGCGCCAACGGTGCGGCCGCACCGAACCAGACGGTGTCGATATCGCACTCGGCGATCAGCCGGCGCATCCGCGCGTCCACCGCCGGCCCGGGCAGCATCAAGGTGCCCGGATGCCGGACCACCCGATAACCGGCCGACTCGGCCGCCTCGTCGAAGGCGTCGGCGCCCTTCCATTGCGGCGCGTACACCGTCACCGAATGCAACCGGGCGTCGACCAGCCGGCCGACGAAGTCGCTCAAATAGGACTGGATGCCGCCCGGCCGGGGCGGAAAGTCGTTGGTTACCAGCAGGACCCGACTCACTGCGCCAGGCTAGCCTGGCGGTGCACCGGGCCCGTCGCAGGGCGCCCCTCACCCCGAGTGGGCCAGCCAGTCATGCCAGCGCACGAGCAGGCCGGGCGAGTCGGTGGCCAGGACGGCGTGGACGGCGGAGGCCATGTCGGTGCGGCCCACGCCGCAGACGGCCAGATACAGGTCGTGCAGCTTGGCCGTCCCGTAGGTGTCCGCGACGAAGCGCGCGAACCACCACGCACGGTCGTACGCCAGCGAGCGCTGCGGCCCCGGGGCGTCCAGGTCGGCGTCCGAGGGCAGCGTCAGCGGCACCGGCAACGCGTCGGCGGGCACCGGGGTATGGGGCCGAGCGACGAAATCGGCCACGCCTTCGGTCAGCCACCGGGGCGCGTCGGGGGCGGTGTCCACGCGCGCGGCATAGTGAAAAAGCTCGTGCGTCAACACGATTCGTAGCGCACCCGCGGTCATGTTGGCCGCACCGGGCGCGAAGACGATCCGCTGGCCGATGGCCATCCGGTGCACGGGGTCGACACGGTCGACGACCGTCACGGCCGCGATGTCGGCCCACTGCGCCGCCGGTCCCCCACCGGCGGCGGCGCGGAACTCCTCGTCCGTGCCGGCCGCCACCACCGAGATCTCGTGCGGCCAGTCGACGCCCCAGAACGCCTCGACCGCGCCGATTGCAACGCCGACGCCGGACGCCACCCGCGGCAGCAGCCGGTCACCGGCCGGGCCGCCGAGGCCGAGCAACCGGACTGTGCGGTCGCCGACGACCAGCGACTTCGTCGCGGCGCCGGCATGGCCGTGTGCCGGGACGATCAGCTGCGCGGGACGGGCGGCGCGGTCGCCGGCCGCGTCGAACGGCACGGCCGCCGCCACGACGACCTCGACGACAAACACCCAGGCCAGCAGCAGCGTGAGCCGGCGGCGCCGGCCGGGGCCTCTAGTAGCGGCGGGCGTCGTGGATCGGGCCTGCCGCGTTCATCGGCACCACGCGCACGGGCTGGCCGTAGGTGGAGGAATGGATCACCATGCCGTCACCGACGTAGAGGCCGCTGTGCGACGCGTCGTTGTAGAAGGTGATGACGTCGCCGGGCTGCAGGTCCGACAGGGCCACCGGTTGGCCGCCCTGGGCCTGCGCCTGGCTGGAGTGCGGCAGCGAAATGCCGGCCTGCTGGAACGCCCACATCACCAGTCCGGAGCAGTCGAACCCGCCGGGCGCGGCACCGCCCCACACATAGGGCGAGCCGACCTGGGTCAGCGCCGCCTGCACGACGGTCGCGCGGTCACCGCCGCCGACCCCGCCGCCGAACGGCCCGGGCATTCCGCCGGGAGGCGGCGCCTCACCGGGTGCCTGCCCGGCCGGCGGCGGTGCGCCCGGGGGCGCGGCCTCCGGCGCGGGCGCGCCGGGTGCCGGGAGGCCGGCCGGTACGGAGCCGGGATCGGCGAGCGCGGTGCGCTGCTCGGGCGACAAGGACACGTATTGCGACTTGACGACCGCGATCTGCACCTGCAGCTGACTTTGCTTCGACTGCAGGCTTGCCCGCACCGCGGCCGCCTGCTCGGCGGCGCTCTTCGCGTCGGCGGCGGACTTGGCGGCCTCCCGCTCGGCGGTGGCGGCCTGCTCGCTGGCGACCCGGAAGTTCTTCATCTGGTCGGCCATCTGCGTCGCCATCTGCCGCTGCATGGCCAGCTTGTCGATCAGACCTTGCGGCGATCCGGCGGTCAACATGGCCGTCATGCCGTCGACGCGACCGCCCATGTAGGTCGCGGCCGCGAGCTTGTTGACCGCGCCCTGGTAGGACGCCAAGCGCTCCTTGGCCGCATCGACGGCGGCCTGGGCGTCGTCGTGCTTCTTGTCCGCCGCGCGCTGGGCCATCAATTTGTCGTTCAGGTCGAGCTGCGCGCTGTGCATCGCCTCGGTGGTCTGCTCGGCCTGGCGGGACAACTGGTTGAGTTTGGCCAGCGCGTCGTCGGCCGGGTCGGCCGACACGTGCGCGGCAAGGACACCGGATAACACCGTGAAGCCCGCTAGCGTCCCGATGGCAGTTCGTGTGAAGACACGCGCAAACGGGTATCTAGAGTCAAGCCTCAAGATTTTGCTTCCTTAAACGGCCATCGACGACCGCGGGCCGTCGAGCTGGTTTAGGTCTCAAGTAGGTTACGAAACGATATCGACGTTTGTCCAAAGCGAGCGGTTAAGAAATTGGCAAGATTTCTGTCATTATCATGTGAACGACGCCGACCCCCTCGTAAACCTTTGGCACGCAAAGCATCTTAGGCGACGCCCGAATCGCGTCCGCGGCGGATAGGCACCAGCCGCAATCGCGGTGCCAGTCCCACATCGGCAAGCACCGCCAATGCAGCATATTCGTCTTCCAACAAAGTCTCCGGGACCCCGAGTAGCACGCTGACGACGCAGTCGCGGCAGCCCGGCCCGCGGACCGCGCAGTCGTCGCAGTCGATCACCACCGGCGCCCCCGCTTCGGGCACCGTCGCGCCGTTGCTGTCGGGTCCACTGCTTCGTGCCATCAGGATCGGTCCTCTCGGTCAGGCTTGGGCGACGTCAGGTCGACTGTCCGAACCGTAACCGCGGCCACCGACAACCAGCCGGCACCGCGTTTCCACCGGAAACCCCCGCACCCGGGCGTGCGTTCGCCCGGCGTGGGAGCCGCGCGGGTGTCGGTGGCCACGCTTACCGTCGCGGCATGGGTGCAGGTGGTGCGACTCAGCTCAGTTTCGCCGACTTGGGGTCGTCCTTCGAAACGCCCGACGTCTTGCTGCGCGACACGACCTTCGTGGTGGTCGACCTCGAGACCACCGGCGGGCGCACCAAGAGCACCGGCGGCAGCACCCCCGACGCCATCACCGAGATCGGTGCGGTCAAAGTCCGCGGCGGCACCGTGCTCGGCGAGTTCGCCACACTGGTCGACCCGAAGCGCAGCATCCCGCCCCAGATCGTGCAGCTGACCGGCATCACCACCGCGATGGTGTCCGACGCCCCGACCATCGACGCGGTGTTGCCGATGTTCCTCGAATTCGCCGGCTTGGACCAGGGGACGGTGCTGGTGGCCCACAACGCCGGGTTCGACATCGGATTTCTGCGCGCCGCCGCGGCGCGGTGCGATATCCCCTGGCCCCGGCCACAGGTGCTGTGCACGGTGCGGCTGGCCCGCCGGGTGCTCAGCCGCGAGGAATCCCCGACGGTGCGGCTGGCCGCGCTGGCGCGGCTGTTCGCGGTCGCCACCCAGCCCACGCACCGCGCGCTGGACGATGCCCGCGCCACCGTGGACGTGCTGCACGCGCTCATCGAGCGGGTCGGCAACCAGGGGGTGCACACCTACGCCGACCTGCGCTCCTACCTGCCGGACGTCACCCCGGCGCAGCGGCGCAAGCGGGTCCTCGCCGAGGGCCTGCCCCGGCGGCCGGGTGTTTACCTGTTTCGCGGGCCGTCGGGCGAGGTGCTCTACGTCGGCACCGCCGTCGACCTGCGCCGCCGGGTCGCCCAGTACTTCACCGGCGCCGACCCGCGCGGCCGGATGAAGGAGATGGTCAACCTGGCCACCGCGGTCGACCACGTCGAGTGCGCGCACGCGCTGGAGGCCGGCGTCCGCGAGCTGAGGCTGCTGGCCGCGCACGCCCCGCCCTACAACCGCCGGTCGCGGTTCCCGCACCGGTGGTGGTGGGTCGCGCTCACCGACGAGGCGTTCCCGCGGCTGGCGGTGGTACGAGCGCCCCGCCACGACCGGGCCATCGGCCCGTTCCGCTCGCGTGCCGACGCCGCCGACACGGCCGCCCTGCTGTCGCGCTACACCGGGCTGCGGACCTGCACGACGCGGCTGGGACGTTCGGTCCTGCACGGCCCGGCCTGCGCGGAGGCGGAAATCTCACCCTGCCCCGCGGCGCGCGCCGTCACGGCCACGCAATACGCCGCCGCCGTGGCGCGCGTCGCCGCGCTGATCGACGGGATGGACAACGCCGCCCTGTCCGGCGCCGTGGACCAGATCACGGCGCTGGCCGAGCGGCGACATTTCGAGAGCGCGGCGCGCCTGCGTGACCGCACCGCCACGGCCGTCGAGATCCTGTGGCGCGGCCAGCGGTTGCGCGCGCTGGCCACGCTGCCCGAGCTGATCGCCGCCGCGCCCGACGGCCAGGGCGGCTATCACCTCGCCATCGTCCGTCACGGCCAGCTCGCCGCGGCCGGCGCCGCCAGGCGCGGGGTGCCCCCGATGCCGGTGGTCGACGCGATTGCGGCCGGGGCACAGGCGATTCTGCCCACCGCGGCCCCGCTGGGCGGTGCGCTGGTGGAGGAATCCGCGCTCATCGCGCGCTGGCTGGCCGGTCCTGGGGTGCGCATCGTCCGGGTCGACGACTCCCCCGACGCCGCCGGCTGGGCATCACCGCTGCGCTCAGCCGGCGCGTGGGCATCGTGGGCGGCCTCGGCGCGCTCGGCGCGGTTGGCCTACGAGCAGACCTCGGCCCAAGCGGCGCAATACGATTCAGAGCTGCTCGCCGAACCGCACCCATCGCGCGAGCAGATCTTCGGCCGCGCCGGAGTCGATCGCCGCGCCGGCGCGCCGCAGCCCGTCCTCCCACGCCGGCAACCATTCAGCGCGGCTGGATAGACCGGCGTGGGCGACC
>NZ_LZJG01000083.1:0-3895 GCF_001667785.1 Mycobacterium sp. E3247
CTCGCTGAAGGTGACCTCGTTGGGTCGGGCTATTGGGCCGACGAAGGGGTTACCGCCGAGTGGCGGGAAGTTGATCTGGCGGTTCTTGATGATTGGTGCCATGTACTGCACACAAAGTTTGGACGACTGCTCGGCGTTAAGCCTCGACGCCGCCTGAATCGCTCCGCAAAGGAAACTGATCGGATCGGCGAAATTGTTGGCGCTCAAGATGCCGGTGAAGGCGCCGTAGGCGGGATGGTAGATGTTGACGAAGTTCTGGAACGCCGTCGGGGAGATGTGCAATGTCTGCTTGACGTCGTCGAGGCTCTCCATGATCGCCTTTGAGACCGACGTGAGCTTGTCGGAAACCGTTCCGATGGACTCACGATTCTCGGCAACGAACGACTGGACTTCGCCCACAGCGGCATCGAGGTTCTTGGCGGCGTCGGCTATCGCTTGGGGGTCATCGGCGAGCAGACCCGTGACCGACGCCAGGTTCTGGTTGAGTTCGCGCATCAGCGCGGTACTCGACTGCAACGCCGAAACCAGGGTGGCCAGGTTTTTCACCGTGCCGAAGATGTCCTTGCTGTGGTCACCCAGCGCCGAAAATGCCTGCGAGAGCTTGATCAAGGTGTCTCGGATGTTCGCCCCCTGACCACGCAGGTTGTCTGCGGCGGTGTTGATGAATTGGCCAAGTGCGCTTTGCCCACCTGGTTGCGTCGGCTGCAACGACGTCGTGAGCTTCTCGAGTTGCTCACGCAAATCGTCGAATTCGATGGGCACCGCCGTGCGTTGTTGCGGGATGACCGCGCCCCTGGCGAGGGTGGGTCCACCGGTATAGGCGGGCGTGAGCTCGATCGCCCGTGCGGTCACCAGCGTCGGGGAGACGATGACGGCTTTGACGTCGGCTGGCATCTTGTAGGTGTCCTCAACAGCAAAGGTGATCTTGGCACGCAGCGGCTCGGGTTCGATCTTCTCCACCTTGCCGACCGGCACCCCGAGGATCACGACGTCGTCCCCGGCGTAGATGCTGTTGCTGTTGTCGAAGTATGCGACGAAACGGGTCATGCGCGCGCTCACTGTGTTCAGGATCGCCGCAGTCACACCACCGGTCAGCACCAGGACGAGTAGTACCGCGAGCGCCACCCGTACTCGTCGTGTCGGTGTCATCGTGATGCTCCTGCGGGTGGCCCGGCCGGCGCGGCGGATGGCGCAACCTCTCCCGGGGCGGGTACGTAGACCGGTTCTGGTGTCGGTGCGGGGGGAACGAAGGCGGGGGGGCCAGGCGGCGGCCCCCCGGGCGGGGGAGGTGCCGGCGGTTCCCGGTAGGGATAGCAGCCCGGGCCGGGTAGCGGGCATGGGTGATCACCCGGGTTGCCCGTAATCGCGTCGGGCAGCGTCCTTCTCGGCTCGCCACCCTGACCGGTGCGCGGGTAGGGCAGGGGAAGCGGGGGTGTCCCCGGCTGTCCCGTTTGAGGATCGGTCCGCTGGGACGGCAGCAACACGTGCGGATCGAGGCCGAGATCGGAAAACGCGGCGTCGATGAATGGCTGGACAAATTGTCCCGGTAAGAGGTTGACAAGGTATGCGTTGAAGAACGGGCCCGAGGACACCGATTCCCCGAGCGACATGGCGTAGGCGTTGAGCAACTTGATGGACTTCTGGATCCGGTCTTTGCGATTGTCGAGGATGGTCAGTACACCGCTGAGCTTGTCCAGCGCGGGCCGCAGTTGAGCACGGTTCTCGGCGACCAGCGCAGAAAGTTGCTTACTGAGCGCCGACACGTTGTTGGCGATCTGATCCAGCGCGCTGCTCTGCGACAGCAGGGAAGCCAGTAGCGCATTGGTGTTGCCGATCAATTCGACAATCTGGTCGGTGCGTTTGGCCAGCACCGTGCTGGCCTTGTTGGCGTTCGCCAACAAGTTGCGTAGCTGCAGATCGCGGTTGTCGAGCGCCTGGGAGAAGCGGGCGATCCCCTCGACCGCGATCCGCACGTCCGGCGGAGTGTCTTTGAAGGTCTGCGCCAGTGTGGTCAATGACGCGGACAGCGAATCGGTGTCCAGCCCGCTGATGTTCTTCGTCAGATCGCCGAGCGCTTCCGAGAGCTGGTACGGCGACGTGGTGCGCTCGAGCGGGATGGTCTGCGAGGTCCAGCCTTGACCGCGCGGAGTTACTTCCAGGATCTTCGTTCCGAGAAGTGCATTGGTCTTGATGGCCGCCTCGGTACGATCGCCTAGCCGAATGTTGCCGGCAACCTTGAACGTCACCAATACTTTGGGGCCGTCGAGCCTGATACTTGACACCTGACCGACGCGGTAGCCGGACACCTGGACGTTGGCGTTGTTCCTCAGGCCGCCGGCCTCTGCGAAATAGGCACTGTACGTCTTTCCGTCGGAAAAAAACGGCAGCTTGTCGTACTGCAGAGCGGCCAGCACCACCACCAACGTCGCGCCCAGACCCACCGCACCGATGATCATCGGGTTGCGCTCGGAGAAACTCTTCATTTCGGAGTGCACCTGCCCGTGGCCTGACCGACCACCTTGACGTACACTGGCTGGCCACCTTTGCCGTTGAGCTTGAGGATCACGTCGCACAGGTAGAAGCTGAAGAAATCGCCGTAAAGGCCCTGGCGCGCCAGGATCGCGTACTTCTCGGGCAAATGTTCCAGCAGGTTGTCGACGTAGTCGTGGTCGGCCATGATCTGTCCGCCGGTGCGGTCGAGCTGGTGGACGGTGTTCTGCAGGGGCGCGCGCGCCTGATCGAGTAGATCGGCCACCGAGCCCGCGGCGGCGTTGATGTAGGCCACCCCAGTGGTGATGTCTGCGCGTCGATCGGCCAGGCCCTTCACTAACTCCGAAACCGAGTCAACCGCCTTGTCGAACTGCTTGCTCTGGTCCCCCAGCGACCCCAGCAACGTGTTCAGATTATCGATCACTTGACCAATGAGCCGGTCGCGATCGGCCAAAGTGTTTGTTACCGAGGCGGTCTGCGCCAAAAAGGAGCTGATCGTGGCCCCCTCACCTTGGAAGACCTGGATCAGCTGGCCGGTCAGCGCGTTCACCTGAATGGGATTCAACGCCCGCAGCAACGGCCGGAATCCCCCGATCAGTGCCTCCAGATCCAAAGCAGGCTGCGTTCTTTGGATTGGGATGGTCTGGCCGGGTTGGAGGCGCTGAATGGATCCCGCTCCTTCTTCGAGCGCCAAATACCGGTCACCGATGAGGTTTTCGTAGTGGATGACTGCCTTACTGCCTTGCGTGAGGACCACCGAATCGTCAGCCGAGAAGCGGACGGTCACCGTGGCGTCGTCGTTGACGGTGATCTTCTTGACTTTGCCAACCTCGACTCCGGCGATGCGCACGAAGTTGCCGTCGCGAAGCCCGGTGACGTTGGTGAAAACGGCGTTGTAGCTCTTTTCCTGCTGGAACCTGATCTGGCCGAATACGGCGATGATCGCGACGATGCCCAGCGTGCACGCCACCATGAACAGGCCTAAGCGCCACAGGATGGCGGTGAGGTTCTCTCTCATCGCATTTTCCTTCGGTCGAGGCGACTCATGGGCTCGGTGGTGGGACGGCGGCGGATGCCGCGGGTGGGCCACCCGGAGGCGGCGGCAGCGGTAATGGCCCCGGCGCGGGGACGGCCAGACCCGGTGACGGCGGTCCGACACAGCGCAAGCTCGGCGGTTGGGGCGTGGCCCTGGTCACCTGGAAATACTGCGCGTAGCACGGGTGGCCCAAACCGATGTTGGGTCGGATATCCATGCCGGTCCCCCATCCGGTGTTGGTGACCACATAGCGGGCCGGGTAGTTCTTGGCCGGATCCGGTAATGCCCCACAGCCGGGTTTCCCGCCCGGCCGACGGACAGCGCGACGAAGGCGGCCACGTCAACTGCGAGGTGACCGGCTTCGTGCTG
>NZ_LZJG01000084.1:0-13941 GCF_001667785.1 Mycobacterium sp. E3247
GTCGTGTACTGCCGCATCGGTGAGCGGTCCAGCCACACCTGGTTCGTGCTCACCTACCTGCTGGGCAAGCCCGGGGTGCGCAACTACGACGGATCGTGGACGGAGTGGGGCAACACCGTGCGCACGCCGATCGTCGGGGGCGAAGAGCCGGGACAGGCGCCGGGGGATGTTCCCGCCCGATGACCCTGCCCGCCCCGCTGGCTGAGGTGGTGTCCGACTTCGCCGAGGTCGAGGGCCAGGACAAGCTGGCGCTGCTGCTGGAATTCGCGAACGAACTGCCCGCCCTGCCCGCCGAATTGGAGGAGCGGGCCATGGAGCCGGTGCCCGAGTGCCAGACGCCGCTGTTCCTCCACGTCGACGCCAGCGACCCGAACCGGGTGCGGTTGCATTTCAGCGCGCCCGCCGAGGCGCCGACCACCCGAGGGTTCGCCGCGATCCTGGCCGCCGGTCTCGACGAGCAGCCCGCGGCCGACATTCTGGCGGTCCCCGAGGACTTCTACACCGACCTCGGGTTGGCCGCTCTGATCAGCCCGTTGCGGTTGCGCGGCATGTCGGCGATGCTCGCCCGCATCAAGCGGCGGCTGCGCGAGTCCGGTCAAAATACCGGCACCGCCTGATCGGCCTGACGGCGCGGCGCTTAGACTTCCCGGGAGTTGTAAGAAACTCTCTTAAAGAAGCCCACGGCGGAAAACACGTCCGCTTGAGATATGCCAAACAGGAGGCGCAGTGGCTAGTCACGCCAGCTCGAGGATCTCCAAAGTGCTTGTCGCCAACCGCGGCGAGATCGCTGTCCGGGTGATCCGGGCGGCCCGCGACGCGGGCCTGTCCAGCGTGGCGGTGTACGCCGAGCCCGACGCCGACGCGCCGCACGTGCGCCTCGCCGACGAGGCGTTCGCCCTGGGCGGCCAGACCTCCGCGGAGTCCTACCTCGACTTCGGCAAGCTGCTCGACGCGGCGGCCAAGTCGGGCGCCAACGCCGTGCACCCCGGCTACGGCTTCCTCTCGGAGAACGCCGATTTCGCGCAGGCGGTCATCGACGCCGGGCTGATCTGGATCGGTCCCAGCCCGCAGTCGATCCGCGACCTCGGTGACAAGGTCACCGCCCGCCACATCGCCGCCCGCGCCCAGGCTCCCCTGGTGCCCGGCACCCCCGACCCCGTCAAGGACGCCGACGAGGTGGTCGCCTTCGCCGAGGAGTACGGCGTGCCGATCGCCATCAAGGCGGCCTTCGGCGGCGGCGGCCGCGGCATGAAGGTCGCGCGCACCATCGAAGAGATCCCGCACCTGTACGAGTCGGCGGTCCGCGAAGCCGTCGCCGCCTTCGGCCGCGGCGAGTGCTTCGTGGAGCGTTACCTGGACAAGCCGCGCCACGTCGAGGCGCAGGTGATCGCCGACCAGCACGGCAACGTCATCGTGGCCGGCACCCGTGACTGCTCGCTGCAGCGCCGCTTCCAGAAGCTGGTCGAGGAGGCGCCCGCGCCGTTCCTCACCGACGCACAGCGCAAGGAGATCCACGAGTCGGCCAAGCGCATTTGCAAGGAGGCGCACTACTACGGCGCCGGGACGGTCGAGTACCTGGTCGGCCAGGACGGCTTGATCTCGTTCCTGGAGGTCAACACCCGCCTGCAGGTCGAGCACCCGGTCACCGAGGAGACCGCAGGCATCGACCTGGTGTTGCAGCAGTTCAAGATCGCCAACGGGGAAAAGCTGGACCTCACCGAGGACCCCACGCCGCGCGGTCACGCCATCGAGTTCCGGATCAACGGAGAGGACGCCGGCCGCGGCTTCCTGCCCGCGCCCGGCCCGGTCACCCGCTACGACACCCCCAGCGGGCCCGGCGTACGGCTGGACTCCGGCGTCGAGGCCGGCTCGGTGATCGGCGGCCAGTTCGACTCGATGCTGGCCAAGCTCATCGTCCACGGCGCCACCCGCGAAGAGGCCCTGGCCCGCGCGCGGCGCGCCCTTTCTGAATTCCACGTCGAAGGGCTGGCCACCGTCATCCCGTTCCACCGCGCCGTGGTGTCCGACCCCGCCTTCATCGGCGACGGCGAGAGGTTCTCGGTGCACACGCGCTGGATCGAGACCGAGTGGAACAACACGATCGAGCCCTTCACCGGTGGCGAGCCCCTGGACGAGGAGGACGCCCGGCCGCGTCAGAAGGTGGTTGTGGAGGTCGGCGGCCGCCGCTTGGAGGTCTCACTGCCCGGTGACCTGGCGCTGGCTAATGGTTCTGCCGACCCGGCCGGTGTCGTCCGCAAGAAGCCCAAGCCGCGCAAGCGTGGGGCGCACGGCGGCGCCGCCGCCTCCGGTGACGCTGTGACCGCGCCCATGCAGGGCACCGTGGTCAAGGTCGCGGTCGAGGAGGGGCAGGAAGTCGTCGTCGGCGAGCTGGTGGTGGTCCTGGAGGCGATGAAGATGGAGAACCCGGTCACCGCGCACAAGGACGGCGTGATCACCGGACTCGCGGTCGAGGCCGGCGTCGCCATCACCCAGGGCACGGTGCTCGCCGAGATCAAATAGGGCCGCCGGACCCTATTCGCGGGAAACAGTTGTCGACCCGGTCCGGCCCGGGTAGCGTTCGGGGCAGGTTGAGTTCACAGCCGTGCGGATCAGGTCAACGGGGCGCGGGGAAGATGAACTCTCTGCACTTTTCGCTTCAGCCGACGCTTGACGCGGTCCGCAGCACATCCTCCTCTATGGATGGAGTCAGTAATGTCTGTGGCCCAATCTTGGCAACACAGCCGCGCGGCGCAGTTCACCGCGCGCTGGGACCCGTCGGGGACCCTGATCACGGTCGACGGTGAGCTCGACGCCGCCAACGCCGACCAACTTGCGGCTTACGTCCGCCAGAGCACGGGCCGTTCACGGCGCGTGATCCTGGACCTTCGCGGATTGAAATTCATTGGCACGGCAGGCTTTTCGGCCTTGCACCGGATCAACGTCGTGTGCTCGGGCGCCCAGGTGGACTGGGCCATGGCGCCGAGCCAGGCGGTGTCCCGGCTGCTGCGCATCTGCGACCCCGACGGCACCCTGCCCGTGACGACGCCCATGGCCGAGCCGCTTCTCGAACCGCTGCGGGCGGAAGGCGAAGAGCCCCTGTCCCTACTGCAATTGGTCGCGCAGCCGCGTTAGCGACTTCGCCAGCAGCCGGGAGACGTGCATCTGGGAGATGCCGACCCGTTCGGCGATCTGGGTCTGCGTCATCGACTCGAAGAACCTGAGCACCAACACCGTTCGTTCCCGTTCCGGTAGCGCCTCGAGCAGCGGGCGCAGCGACTCCTGGTCCTCGATGCGGTCCAGGCCGGTGTCCACGTCGCCCAGGGTGTCGGCGATGGCGCGGGCTTCGTCCTCGTCGCTGCCACCCCCGCTGTCGATGGACAGGGTGTTGTAGGAGCTGCCCGCCACCAGGCCCTCGACGACCTCCTCGCGGTCCATGCCGAGTTCGGCGGCGAGCTCGGTTGCCGTGGGCGCCCGGCCGAGCCGCTGCGACAGATCGGCGGTGGCGGTGCCGAGGCGCAGGTGCAATTCCTTCAGGCGCCGCGGCACCTTGACCGACCAGCTGTTGTCGCGGAAGTGCCGGCGAACCTCGCCCATGATCGTGGGCACCGCGAATGACACGAAGTCGGAGCCGGTCTCCACGTCGAACCGGACCACCGCGTTAACCAGTCCCACCCGCGCCACCTGGACGAGGTCGTCGCGCGGTTCGCCGCGTCCCTCGAACCGGCGGGCGATGTGGTCGGCCAAAGGCAGGCAACGCTCGACGATCTTGTCCCGTTGACGCTGGAATTCCATCGAGTCGGCGGGCACGGTCGCCAACTCGCGGAACATGTCCGGGACATCGGCGTACTCGTTCGGGCGCGAGACCGAACCGCCGGCAGCTGGTGGTGTCACCTGCTGGAGGCCGCCCGTCGCGCCGTCAGCGTGATACCGAAGACACTGCCGGTTTGGTTGGGTTCACGACCATCATGGAAGGTCTGGACGTCGTCGGCCAGCGACGTCAGCACGTGCCAGCTGAAGCTGCCGGGCGCCACCACGTCATGGGTGTCGCACGCCGCGGACGCCTCCACCACCAGTTGGTCGTCCTGCGGGTCCACCACCACGACCAGGACGGCGTCGGGGGTGGCGCAGCGGATCAACCGGGTGCACACTTCGTCGACCGCGAGCCGCAGATCCGCGACGGCGTCGAAGTCCAGGTCCTCGAAGGTGCCGATCGCACCGACCAGTGTCCGCAGCATCGCAAGGTTTTCCAGGCGTGCCGCGACGTGCAGTTCGACGGCGCGGTGGCCGCGCTGACGTTTGGTGGTGCGCAATCCCGCATCGTTCATCTGGTCTCCCGGCAACGTTTGACTGACATTACTACCGCCCCGCAGACCGCCGTGGACCGTACGTTCGAGCCGATTAGTCACGTGTGCCGCCGGGTATTCGGCGCGATATGGAAGGGCCGGAGGTCACCGAAGCGGTTCGGGCGCAACGGCTCAAACGCATGGCGGTAGCAGCCGGGATCGCGCTGGCCGTATTGCCGTATTGGTGGTTCTGGCGGTAAGCATCTATGTCGGTGTCTTTGTGATCCTGTCCCCCATGGGGTGACCACGCAGACGCAACCCTTCCGGCACTCATCATGGTGCACACCTGATACCCACTCGACGGTGCCGGTAACCCCCCGGATCGGCTTCCCCGAAAAATGGCTCGCCACTCACCCGGAGCGCGGTGCGCGTGCCGCTAGCTGGCGGGCCGCTGCCGGTGCGCCTCGGGGTGTTCGGCATACCAGCGATCCGCGAGCCGGCGGATTCGCCAGTGTTCTATCGCCACCCACACCAGTCCCAGGACGGCGGCGATGACGGCGAGCACGCCGGCGGTCACGCCCTCGTGATGGTGTCCGGTGCCGAAGGCCGCGAGGCTTCCGCTTGCCCCGACCACGCCCCCCATCACCAGCAGGTAACCGGGCCAGTGCAACACGTCGATCAATGATTCCCCGGCAAGCGGCCGCGTGGTCCTCAGATGGTCGACGGGGTCATGAAAGGTGTCTCCCATGGCTGCTCCTAGTGGAAATTCGTGACTTGTGCGCAGCTCAATACGGGTTGCACCTTCAACGGTAGATCTCCCGGAAGGCTTTTGGCGAGACCCTCCTCAGAGGGCCAGCGCCTGACCGGCGATCGGAGCCACGCCGAGGGCGACCATCAGCACCATCAGCGTGAACAAGAACCAGCCCGCGCCGTGCCATCCCCACCAGGTGCCCTGCGCCTTCCACACTTGGTACGTGCGCAGGAACGCCCACAGCCCGGCCGCCAGCAGGATCAGCGGTCCACCCAGCGCCAGCAAAGTCCGCTGCGGAGTGCCGCAGGCCACCGTGTCCACGGCGTTGCCCGGGCAGGTGCTCACCCACAGCGCGGCCAAGACCAGGAAGCCGACCGCCGCGGCCGCGGCCAGCACCGCGAACCGGATGGCGGCGCGGACCTCGCCGTCTTCCTGTCCCAAGCGATCACCACCCGACCGCTCATCCGCTTTGTGCATCCGTACCCCTCAGGTCCCCCACGTCGTTGTACCCAGCGTCATTGCTGTGTTCATCGTTTGCTGTGTCGCAATAGTTACCGCGCGACGGAGAATGGTCCGACGAAGTTCGGGGCCCGATCGCGCTGGCACGAGCGGTATGCGCATGGGGACAAATACCCATCGGAGAAAGGGGTAAAACGACCGGATCCCGGCCGGCGGCGGGCGAAGGTCCGAACCCGCGGGAGGCGCTGACCCGCGGCGCCGCTGACAACACCGTCAATTACAACCGTGAATCACCGCTGGCCCGGGGCGTGGAGCCCGGATAGACACAAACTAATTGGTGTCTCAGCACTGATGAGTACTATCTCTCACATGCCGACAGCCCGAAGGCGGTTATCCCCCGAGGATCGACGCGCTGAGCTGCTCGCTTTGGGGGCAGAAGTCTTCGGAAAGCGACCCTACGACGAGGTGCGGATCGACGAGATCGCCGAGCGCGCCGGAGTGTCCCGGGCGCTGATGTATCACTACTTCCCCGACAAGCGTGCCTTCTTCGCCGCGGTGGTCAAGGACGAGGCCGACCGGCTGTACGAGACCACCAACATGGACGACGCCACCGGCCTGACCATGTACGAAGAGGTGCGCGTGGGGGTCATGGCCTACATGGCCTACCACGAGCAGAACCCGGAGGCCGCGTGGGCCGCCTACGTCGGCCTGGGCCGGTCCGACCCGGTCCTGCTGGGCGTCGACGACGAAGCCAAGAACCGCCAGCTCGAACACATCATGAGCCGCATCCACGACCTCGTGGCCAAGATCTCGGGCGCCAAGCTGGAGGCGGACGTCGAGCGCGACCTGCGGGTGATCTGCCACGGCTGGCTGGCGTTCACCTTCGAGGTGTGCCGCCAGCGCATCATCGATCCGACGATCAACGCCGACCGCCTCGCCGACGCCTGCGCGCACTCGCTGTTCGACGCCATCGGCCGGGTGCCCGAGATTCCCGACGAGCTGTCCCACGCCATGGCCACGGCTCGAATCGAACCGCGCTAGCCCGCACGCTTGTCGGTGCGCCTTGGCACCATGGTCAGGTGACCACTCGTGACCCGCTAGGCCGGTTCAGCGCGACCACCCGCGAATGGTTCACCAGCACGTTCGCCGGTCCCACCACCGCGCAGGCCCAGGCCTGGGACGCCATCGCCGACGGCGACAACACGCTGGTGATCGCGCCGACCGGATCCGGCAAGACGCTGGCCGCGTTCCTGTGGGCCCTGGATTCCCTGGCCGGTCTCAGCGGTTCGGCGGAAAGACCGGCGGGCACCCGCGTGCTCTACGTGTCACCGCTCAAGGCCCTGGCCGTCGACGTCGAGCGCAACCTGCGCACCCCGCTGGCGGGCCTCACCCGCATCGCCGAGCGCCACGGCCTGCCGCCGCCCGACATCAGCGTCGGCGTCCGCTCCGGCGACACGCCGCCCGCCGAACGCCGCCAGCTCATCGCGCGGCCGCCCGACGTGCTGATCACCACGCCGGAGTCGCTGTTTTTGATGCTGACGTCGGCCGCGCGCGAGACCCTGGCCGGCGTGCAGACGGTGATCGTCGACGAGATCCACGCCATCGCCGCGGGCAAGCGCGGGGCGCACCTGGCGCTGTCGCTGGAGCGGCTCCAGGACTTGTCACAAGATCTGCGGGAGGGCCCGCCCGCGCAGCGCATCGGCCTGTCGGCGACGGTGCGCCCACCCGAAGAGCTCGCCCGGTTCCTCTCCGGGCAGCACCCGACGACCATCGTTGCCCCGCGGGCGCCCAAGGGCGTCGAGCTGACGGTGCAGGTGCCGGTGCCCGACATGGCCAACCTGGCCCACACTCCCCCGCAAGCGGGTGGTACCCCCAGCATCTGGCCCGACGTCGAGGCGCGGCTGGTCGACCTGATCGAGGCGCACCGGTCGACCATCGTGTTCGCCAATTCGCGGCGGCTGGCCGAGCGGCTCACCGCGCGGCTCAACGAGATCCACGCCGAACGCCGCGGGATCGAACTGGCGTCGGACGCCAACCGCGGGGTGCCCGGCGGGGCGCCCGCGCACATCATGGGCAGCGGCCAGACCTGCGGCGCCGAGCCGCTGCTGGCGCGCGCCCACCACGGTTCGGTCAGCAAGGAGCAGCGCGCCCTGGTCGAGGAGGACCTCAAGCGCGGGCTGCTCAAGGCGGTGGTGGCGACGTCGAGCCTGGAGCTGGGCATCGACATGGGAGCGGTCGATCTGGTGATCCAGGTGGAGGCACCGCCGTCGGTGGCCAGTGGCCTGCAGCGCATCGGGCGAGCCGGCCACCAGGTCGGCGAGGTGTCACAGGGCGTGCTGGTCCCCAAGCACCGCACCGACCTGATCGGCTGCGCGGTGACCGTGCAGCGGATGCTCGCCGGCGAGATCGAGACGATGCGGGTGCCCGCCAACCCGCTGGACATCCTGGCGCAGCAGACGGTGGCGGCCGCCGCGCTCGAGCCGTTGGACGCCGACCGCTGGTTCGACACGGTGCGCCGCAGCGCCCCCTTCGCGACGCTGCCGCGCAGCGTGTACGAGGCCACCCTTGACCTGCTTTCGGGCAAGTACCCGTCCACCGAGTTCGCCGAGTTGCGTCCGCGGCTGGTCTACGACCGCGACACCGGCACGCTGACCGCGCGGCCCGGCGCGCAGCGGCTGGCCGTGACCTCCGGAGGCGCCATCCCCGACCGCGGGCTGTTCACCGTGTACCTCGCGTCGGATGCCGAAAAGCCCACGCGGGTAGGCGAACTCGAAGAGGAGATGGTGTACGAGTCCCGGCCCGGGGACGTGATCTCGCTGGGCGCCACCAGCTGGCGGATCACCGAGATCACCCACGACCGGGTGCTGGTGATCCCCGCGCCCGGGCAGCCGGCCCGGCTGCCGTTCTGGCGCGGCGACGGCGTGGGGCGGCCGGCCGAGCTGGGCGCCGCGCTCGGCGCGTTCACCGGCGAGCTGGCCGGGCTGGACCGCGAGGCGTTCGACGCCCGGTGCGCCGGCCTGGGCTTCGACGCCTACGCGACCGACAACATGTGGGCGCTGCTGGACGAGCAGCGCACCGCGGCCGGGGTGGTCCCCACCGACACCACCCTGCTGGTGGAACGGTTCCGCGACGAGCTGGGCGACTGGCGGGTGATCCTGCATTCGCCGTACGGGCTGCGGGTGAACGGGCCGCTGGCCCTGGCGGTGGGCCGGCGGCTGCGGGAGCGCTACGGGCTGGACGAGAAGCCCACCGCATCCGACGACGGCATCGTGGTGCGCCTGCCGGACACCTTCTCCGATTTCGCGTCCGACACCACCGAGAACCCGCCCGGCGCCGACCTTTTCGTCTTCGACGCCGAGGAGATCGACCCGATCGTCACCGCCGAGGTGGGCGGCTCGGCGCTGTTCGCCTCGCGGTTCCGCGAGTGCGCGGCCCGCGCGCTGCTGTTGCCGCGCCGGCACCCCGGGCGTCGCTCGCCGCTGTGGCAGCAGCGCCAGCGGGCCGCGCAGCTGCTGGAGGTGGCGCGCAAATATCCCGACTTTCCGGTGGTGCTGGAAACCGTCCGCGAATGCCTGCAGGACGTCTACGACGTGCCGGCCCTGACCGCGCTGATGGCCGGCATCGCCCAGCGCAAGGTGCGGGTGCTCGAGGTCGAGACGCCGCGGCCGTCGCCGTTCGCGGCGTCGCTGCTGTTCGGTTACGTCGGCGCGTTCATGTACGAGGGCGACGCGCCGCTGGCCGAGCGCCGCGCCGCCGCGTTGTCGCTGGACACCACGCTACTGGCCGAGCTGCTGGGCCGGGTCGAGCTGCGTGAGCTGCTCGACCCGGACGTCATCGCCGCGACCGGCCGCCAGCTGCAGCACCTGACGCAGGACCGGGCCGCGCGCGACGCCGAAGGGGTCGCGGACCTGCTGCGGCTGCTGGGTCCGATGACCGAGGAGGAGATCGCCGCCCGGGCCGGCGGCTCCGAGGTGGGCGGCTGGCTCGAAGGCCTGCTCGCGGCACGCCGGGTGCTGACCGTGTCGTTCGCCGGCCGCAGCTGGTGGGTGGCCGTCGAGGACATCGGGCGGCTGCGCGACGGGGTGGGGGCGCCGGTTCCGCTGGGCGTGCCGGCCGCCTTCACCGAGGCGGTGGCCGACCCGCTGGGCGAGCTGCTGGGCCGCTACGCGCGCACCCACACGCCGTTCACCACGGCCGAGGCCGCCGCCCGGTTCGGGCTGGGGCTGCGGGTGACGGCCGACGTGCTGGGCCGGCTGGCCGACCCCTCCAGTTCGAAAGGCCGGCTGGTACGCGGCGATTTCGTCGCCGTGGAGGCATCCGTGATCTCCGGCGCGACCGGCGGCGAGCAGTGGTGCGACGCCGACGTGTTGCGCGTCTTGCGGCGCCGCTCGCTGGCCGCGCTGCGCGCGCAGGTCGAGCCGGTGAGCACCGCCGCGTACGGGCGGTTCCTGCCGGCCTGGCACGGGATGGTCTCCCCCGGTTCGTCCGCCCACTCCGGGCTGGACGGGCTGATGTCGGTGGTCGACCAGCTGGCCGGTGTCCGGCTGCCGGCGTCGGCGATCGAACCGCTGATCCTGGGGCCCCGGGTCCGGGACTACTCCCCCGCCCTGCTCGACGAGCTGCTCGCCGCCGGCGAGGTGACCTGGTCGGGCGCGGGGTCGATGTCGGCCGGCGACGGCTGGGTCGCGCTGCACGTCGGCGATTCCGCGCCTTTGACGTTGGCCGCACCCGCCGACATCGACTTCACCGACGCCCACCGCGCGATCCTCGACACGCTGGCCGGCGGGGGCGCGTACTTCTTCCGTCAGCTGGCCCAGAGCGGGATCCCCGAGGGGGACCTGAAAGCCGCGCTGTGGGAACTGATCTGGGCCGGCCGGGTCACCGGTGACACGTTCGCGCCGGTGCGCGCCGTGCTCGGCGGCGCGGGCAGCCGCAAACGATCCGCGCCGGCGCACCGATCGCATCGGCCGCCGCGCCTGAGCCGCTACAGCGTCGCCCACGCGCATTCCCGCCCCGCCGACCCGACGGTGGCGGGCCGTTGGTCGGCCCTGCCGGTCCCCGAGCCCGACTCCACGGTGCGCGCCCACTACCAGGCGGAGTTGCTGTTGGGCCGCCACGGCGTGCTGACCCGGGGCGCGGTTGCGGCCGAGGGCGTCACCGGCGGGTTCGCCACGCTCTACAAGGTGCTGAGCACCTTCGAGGAAGCCGGCCGGTGCCAACGCGGGTACTTCGTCGAGTCGCTGGGCGGCGCCCAGTTCGCCGTCGCGTCGACCGTCGACCGGTTGCGCAGCTACAGCGACGGCATCGATCCCGAGCGCCCGGAATACCGGGCCGTCGTGCTGGCCGCCGCCGACCCGGCCAACCCGTACGGCGCCGCGCTGCCGTGGCCGCCCTCCGGCGCGGACGGGGCCGGGGCCCGGCCGGGCCGCAAGGCCGGCGCGCTCGTCGTCCTGGTGGACGGTCACCTGGCCTGGTTCCTCGAGCGCGGCGGCCGGTCACTGCTCACCTTCAGCGACGACCCGGGCGCGCACCACGCGGCGGCCGCGGCGCTGGCAGACCTGGTCGCCTCCCGGCGCGTCGCGTCGGTCCTGGTGGAACGCATCGACGGGGTGCCTGCGCTGCAGACCCCCGCCGGGGGATCGAATCCGGTCGCCGATGCGCTGGCCGAGGCCGGGTTCGCCCGCACACCGCGCGGACTGCGGCTGCGGTAAGGCTGCGGTCACCATGCCCGAAGGAGACACCGTCTGGCACACCGCGGCCCTGCTACGCCAGCACCTGGTCGGCCGCACCCTGACGCGCTGCGACGTCCGCGTCCCGCGCTACGCGACCGTCGACCTCACCGGGCAGGCGGTCGACGAGGTGCTCAGCCGGGGGAAGCACCTGTTCATCCGGGTGGGCCCGGCCAGCATCCACTCGCACCTGAAGATGGACGGCAGCTGGCGGGTCGGCGACCGCCCGGTCCGGGTCGACCACCGCGCCCGCATCGTCCTGGAAGCCGGCCCCGTCCGCGCCGTCGGCGTGGACCTGGGCGTCCTGGAGATCCTCGACCGTGACCGCGACGGCGACGCCGTCGCGCACCTGGGGCCCGACCTGCTGGGCGAGGACTGGGACCCCGCGCTCGCCGCCGCCAACCTGTCGGCCGACCCGGACCGGCCGCTGGGCCAGGCGCTGCTCGACCAGCGGGCGCTGGCCGGCATCGGCAATGTCTACTGCAACGAGCTCTGTTTCGTCAGCGGACACCTGCCCACCGCTCCGGTGAGCGCGGTCTCCGACCCGCTGAGGTTGGTCTCCCGCGCGCGAGACATGTTGTGGCTCAACAGGTTCCGCTGGAACCGCTGCACCACGGGCGACACCCGAACTGGCCGGCAGCTGTGGGTCTACGGGCGGGCCGGGCAGGCTTGCCGGCGCTGCGGCACCCCGATCAGCTACGACGGCACGGGGGAACGGGTCACCTACTGGTGCCCGTCCTGCCAGCGCTGACGCGGCTGGCCGATGGTGGCGACCGGCAGCGCCCGGCTACGCCGCGCTCGCGATCGCCACTAGTCCCGCGCGTGCGCCAGGAAGAACTCCGCGATGGCTTCCGACCCGTCGAGCGCCCGGGTGGTGGGCCCGATGATCGCCTTCGGCAGGTATTGCCTGCCGCCCGGCCAGGTGTGCCCGCCGCTGTCGATCCGGTAAAAGGTCACCTCGGTCGACGCCGCACACGCCGCGGAGTCGAAGCGGTGCACGACGGTGCCGTCGCCGACGTCCGGCAGCACCTGCACCGACGGATCGCCCTGGCACCCGTCGGCGGCGCGCCACTTGTTCACCATGCTGTCGGCGGAGATGGAGTGGCTCACCCCGCCGCGGCCGCGCACGACACCGCCGTTGAACGGCACCAGCGGGTCGGCGGTGCCGTGCGCCTCCCACACCGAGACCGGCCGCGACGGATTGCACGCCACGCCCACGCCGAGGGTGCCCGCCACGGGCGCGATCGCGGCGAACACGTCGGCGCGGTCGCACGCCAGCCGGTTGGCCATGAAGCCGCCGTTGGACATTCCGGTGACGAAGACGTGTCCCGGGGCGATGCCGTAGTCGTTCTGCAGCTTGCCCACCAAGCCCACCAGGAAGCCGACATCGTCCACGTGCCGGCGATCCGCCGGCGACGCCCCCCGCCCGTCGGCCCAGCTCTTGTCGTAACCGTCGGGATAGACCACCAACAGGTCGTGGGCGTCGGCGACCGTGTCGAACCCGGTCAGGCCGCGCTGGCCGTTGCCGGTCCCGCCGCCGCCGTGCAGGCTCAGCACCAGGCCGACCGGGCTACCCGGCGGCACATGCAGCAGGTAAGTTCGGTCCATGCCGCCGGAACGGAATGTCCCGGAAGCATCCCGCGCGCTGGCCGCCGACACATGCCGCACACCACAGGCCGCCAAGCACACTGCCACGACGGCCAGCGCCAACCAACGCACGTATGGCATCCCGTCAGCGCACCGAGGGGACCGAGGCCGGAGCAAAGCCGGGTGTGGCGGTGGTCGCAATATGATTGATCCTGCACCGTGCGACACCGCAACGTGCAACTATTCGGGCAGCCCCCGCTGTCAGCGAGCAACGGCACTTCGATGTCACGGGAGTATCAGAAATGACGAGGACCCAGATCCGCAACCCCGGCCTGCTGGGGTTGCTGGTGGCTGTCGGCGTTGTCCCGGCGGCGGGGCTGTTGGGCGTGCCGGCGGCGACCCCGACCGCCAACGCCAGCGCCGCCGACGACGCCTTCCTCGCGGCGCTGACCGCCAAGGGCATCAACTACGAATCGCCCGAAACGGCCATCCGGTCCGGTCATTTAGTGTGCCAGGAACTCGAATCCGGTGAGTCCCCGCAACAGGTGGCAAACGACGTCATGACCAACAGCCACCTCGACGGCTACCACGCCGGCTACTTCGTGGGGGTGAGCATCCGGGCGTACTGCCCGAAGTACGGCACCCAGGCCTGAAAGTTAACAGCTAGTTGACAGGCTCGTGACACGTGCGCCGGTAAAATTTGGCCTGAATTCAATTTCGAGAACTCGAAGGCCAAATGATTCCTAAACTTTTGGTCGGCGTTGCACTCACTCTCGGCGCTGCAAGTTGGTCGGCAGCATCGGCGAACGCCGACCCAAGCCCCTTCACCACCCTCAGCTGTGCCTGCCAGGAGACGGCCCCGGCCGGCAGCACGACACTGATCGACAAGCTCGACCGGGGAATCCAGCAGGGTCTTTCGGATCTGCCGACCCTCCAGGTCGAGCACTAAGCCCCGTCCCGCCCGCGCATCCGCCGCTCGATGTAGTGGTAGCGGGCGGCCCGGCGGCGAATGCGGAACGCGTTTCCGCGGGCGCGATGCGGCTGCCCGGCGAGGTGCATCGGCTCGCTGTAGAAGAGCAGCTTGGCCAGCTCCACCAGCACCAGGTAGCTGGCGACGAACGCGCCCAGCACG
>NZ_LZJG01000085.1:0-36531 GCF_001667785.1 Mycobacterium sp. E3247
GCCCCGCCCGGCGCGCCGCCGGGTCCGGGGGGCCGTCCGCCCAACTGGGCGTCGCCGCCGCGGCGACCGGAGGGGGCCCGGCCGGGGCGGCGGACCACGCCGTCCCACCCGGATGCGCCGCGACCGGTATGCCCATCGATTCGGTTTGCGGTGGGCGCCCGGCCATTCCCTGGTGGCGCCCGACCTCGAACGTCAGCTGCGGCCCGTCCGGATTCCCGATGTTGAGGCACTGGCCGTCGTGAATCTCGACCACCGGCACCCGCCGCCCGTTGACGAAAGTGCCGTTGAGGGAACCATTGTCGATCGCCAGCCAGCGGCCCTGGTCGAAGCGCAGCAACAGATGCGCGCGCGAGATCAGGGGGTGCGTGATGCGCATGTCGGCGCGCAGATCGCGCCCCACCACCACGTCGTGACCGGCGGCAAACGTGCGTTCTGACCCGTCAAAACGAACCGTCAACGCGGGTGGGGCTGGTGCACTCATCGGACCAACTGTATCTCGTGAAGCCAAGGCAACCCTGAGGCCCGAATGTGCGTTGTGGGACGCCCGATCGTCCGCTCGCTAGGCCCGATCGCCCGCCAACACGTCCGGGGCGCCCGTGACGACGCAGCGCGTCCGGGTGTAGATCGTGGCCATGCACTTGTTGCAGTGGGTGCATGCCGAATGCACGCTGTGCGCGGCGCCGTCGGCCGCGATCCGGTTGATCAGGTCCGGCTCGGCCAGCAGCGCCCGGCCCATCGCGACGAAGTCGAAGCCCTCGGCCATCGCGAGGTCCATCGTGTCCCGGTTCGTGATGCCGCCGAGCAGGATCAGGGGCATCGTCAGCTCGGCGCGGAACAGCTTGGCGTGGCGCAACAAATAGGCCTCGCGGTAGGGGTACTCGCGCAGGAACTTCTTGCCCGTCATGCGCATGCCCCAACTCAGCGGCGGCTTGAACGCGGCGGCGAACTCCTTGATCGGCGCGTCGCCGTGGAACAGGTACATCGGGTTGACCAGCGAGCTGCCCGCCGTGAGCTCGATCGCGTCCAGGCCGCCGTCGTCCTGCAGCCACTTGGCGGTGGTCAGCGATTCCTCGGTGCTGATGCCCCCGCGCACGCCGTCGGTCATGTTGAGCTTCGCGGTGACCGCGATCGGCGTCCCTTCCTTTTCCACCGCGTGGCGGACGGCCATGACGATGCCGCGGGCCACTTTCGCCCGGTTCTCCAGTGACCCGCCGAACTCGTCGTCGCGGCGGTTGATCAGCGGGGACAGGAACGAGCTCGCCAAGTAGTTGTGGCCCAAATGGATTTCCACCGCGTCGAAGCCGGCTTCGATGGCCAGGCGGACGGCGTTGGCGTGTGCCTCGATGACGTCGTTGATGTCGTCGCGGGTCGCCTTCTTGGCGAACCGCATCCCGATCGGGTTGAAGAACCGCACCGGCGCCAGCGCCCTGGCCTTGTTGGTTTTTGCGTTGGCGACCGGGCCGGCGTGGCCGATCTGCGCGCAGACCGCCGCGCCCTCGGCGTGGATCGCGTCGGTGAGCCGGCGGAACCCGGGCACCGCCTCCGGGCGCATCCATATCCCGTTGCCCTCGGTGCGGCCGCCGGGGGAGACGGCGCAATAGGCGACGGTCGTCATGCCGACACCGCCCGAGGCCGGCAGCCGGTGGTATTCGATGAGGTCGTCGGTCACCAGGGTGTCGGGCGTGCGGGCCTCGAAAGTGGCCGACTTGATGGTGCGATTGCGCAGCGTGATCGGGCCGAGCTTGGCCGGGCTGAACACGTCCGGAGGGGTAGACATATCGGGAGCCTAATGGCGATCGCAAGCGCGGCGTAGCCGGGCGTGGCGGGTCGCGATCATCGATATCTGCCAGACTGTCAGGCGTGGGCGCAATCACACTGGACGGCAAGGCCACCCGCGACGAGATCTTCGTCGACCTCAAACAACGGGTGGCCGCCCTGACCGCGTCGGGCCGCACCCCCGGACTGGGCACCATCCTGGTCGGCGACGATCCGGGGTCGCAGGCCTACGTCCGGGGCAAGCACGCGGACTGCGCCAAGGTCGGCATCACCTCGATCCGCCGCGACCTGCCCGCCGACATCGGCACCGCGACGCTGGAAGAGACGATCGACGAGCTAAACGCCAACCCGGACTGCACCGGTTACATCGTGCAGCTGCCGCTGCCCAGGCACCTGGACGAGAACGCCGCGCTCGAACGCGTCGACCCGAACAAGGACGCCGACGGGCTGCACCCGACGAACCTGGGCCGCCTGGTGCTCAGCGTTCCCGCGCCGCTGCCGTGCACCGCGCGCGGGATCGTGCACCTGCTGCGGCGCTACGACGTCGAGATCGCGGGGGCGCACGTGGTCATCATCGGCCGCGGAGTCACGGTCGGCCGCCCGCTGGGGCTGCTGTTGACCCGCCGTTCCGAGAACGCCACGGTGACGTTGTGTCACACCGGAACTCGTGATCTGCCGGCCTACACCAGGCAGGCGGACATCGTCGTGGCCGCGGTCGGCGTGCCGCACATGCTGACCGCCGACATGGTCCGTCCCGGTGCCGCGGTCGTCGACGTGGGTGTCAGCCGGACCGAGAACGGGTTGGTCGGTGACGTGCATCCCGACGTGTGGGAGGTGGCCGGCCACGTGTCGCCGAATCCCGGTGGGGTCGGCCCCTTGACGCGCGCGTTCCTGCTGAGCAACGTCGTCGAGCTGGCCGAGCGGGAATGAGCGCGCGGTCCGTCGTCAGGGCCCAGTGGCCAATCCTGTTGGTCGGGTTGACGTTCGCCACGGCGCTCGCGTTGGTGGGGGCGAACTTCTGGCGGCGCGGTTCGCTGCTGATCGGTATCGGTGTCGGCCTGGCCGCGGTGTTGCGGCTGGTGTTGTCCGACGAGCGGTCCGGCCTTCTGGTGGTGCGCAGCAAGGGAATCGACTTCATCACCACCGCGGCGGTCGCGACGGCGATGGTCTACATCGCGTGGACCATCGACCCGCTGGGTACCGGTTAGATACCGGGCGCCGCGGGGATCCGCCCCGCCATGGCGGGTATCTGGCCCGCCATCCCGGGAATCTGCCCCGCCATCCCGGGGATCTGGCCCGCCATGCCCGGCATCTGCCCTGCCATTCCCGGCAGTTGCGGCACCGCGCCGGACAGATTGCCGCTGGCCAGGTTTGCCATCTGTTCGGGGCAGTAGGTCTGTATCGCGATCGTGGTGAACATGCGCGCCATCATGGGCGACATGCCCCGCCCCGAGACGCTGGAGGCGGCCGCGGCGAAGTTGCCGCCCGGCTGGGCGAGCATCGGGCAGATGGACTGGCCCACCGACATCGCGTTTCCGGGTTCGCCGAAGTCGATGCCGGCGTGGTTGAGCGCGTCGATGAAGTTGTCGTCGGGGTTGTCCGCCCGCACCGGCGCCGCGAGCGCCGACGCCGCGGTGAGCAGGCCGGCGGCCACGGCCAGCAGGCGAACGGTCAGGGGCTGATTCCGAAACGCCCAGATCCAGTTATGCGTTCGTGGCAGCGCCTTCATGCGGCCTCCCCCTCGATCGTGGAGTGCGCGCGGGGCACTCGAATCACGTTAGGAACTCTGATCTATCACTGTCACGTTTGCGACACGGTGGGATAAAGGTTCGCACAATAAGCGTTTTGCGGGTTCGCCGCGTCGCGATCCTCGATTATCGGGGCGCGCGCGACGCGGCGTCGCGCTGGCGATCGAAGCCACACTGTGATCTGACACGAGCGCTCATGCCGGGCTTTTGCGCCGGGAATGTTCGAGAATCTCCGCACATGACGACGAATCGCAGCCGTCCGCTGAGCCCCTCCGTGCAGGGGGGCATCTCGCGCCAGGCATTCCTTCGCGGCGCCGTCGGGATGTTGGCCACGGGCGCGGTTTTGGGCACCGCGCGGGCGGCCGCCGACCCCGCCGTCGGCTGGGGTGGGCTGGCGTCCGCCATCGGCGGAAGGGTTGTGCTTCCCGCCAACAGCGCTCAATTCTCCACCAGCAAAAAGGTTTTCAACTCGTTCTACGACAGCTCCAGTCCCGCAGCGGTGGTGACGGTTTCCTCCCAGGCCGACGTGCAGAAGGCGGTCGCTTTCGCGACGGCCAACAACCTCAAGATCGCCCCGCGCGGGGGTGGGCATTCCTACGTCGGTGCGTCCAGCGCGAACGGCACACTGGTGCTGGACCTGCGCGGTCTCCCGGGCGGTGCCAACTTCGACGGCAACAACGTCACCGTGAGCCCGGCGACCACCCTGTATGCGATCCATCAGGCGTTGACCGGCGCCGGCCGGGCGATACCCAGCGGCACCTGTCCGACCGTCGGCGTCGCGGGACTGGCGCTGGGCGGCGGGATAGGCCCCGACAGCCGCCGCGCCGGCCTGACCTGTGACGCGCTGCAGTCGGCGACCGTGGTCTTGCCCAGCGGCGACGTGGTGACCGCGTCCGCCAACGACAATCCGGACCTGTTCTGGGCGCTTCGCGGCGGTGGCGGCGGCAACTTCGGGGTGACGACGTCGATGACGTTCTCCACCTTCGCTACGGCCGACACCGACGTGGTGCGGCTCGACTTCCCGCCGGCGTCGTCCACGCAGGTGCTCGTCGGCTGGCAGTCCTGGCTCAGCGCGGCCGACCGGAACACTTGGGGCATCGTCGATCTCATGGTCGGCTCGGCGCCGAACTGCCACGTGCTGGCGACCTGCCCGGCGGGGGCGGGGTCGGGGGTGGCCGATGCGATCAAGTCCGCGGTCGGGGTGGCACCGACGTCGGTCTCGAACAAGACGATGAGCCGGACCGACTTGATGATGTTTCTGGCCGGCGGTAGTTCGACGCCGCCGGCGCGATCGTTCGTCGCCGGGTCGGACGTCATCGGCCCGGTCGATTCCACTGCGGCGCACGCCATCGCCGCCGCGATAGGGCAGTGGCCCTCGGGCGCCGGGCAAGCATCGGTCCTCGTCGATCCGCTCGGTGGCGCCGTCGCGGACGTGGCGGCGGGCGACACCGCGTTCCCCTGGCGCAACCAGGCCGCCGTCTTGCAGTGGTACGTCGAGCCGGCCGGCAACCAGGTCAACGCCGCGAACACCTGGCTGACCTCCGCACACCAAGCGGTGCAACAGATTTCGGTCGGCGGATACGTCAACTATCTGGAGGCCAACGGCGCGCCCGCGCGGTACTTCGGCCCCAATCTGTCGCGGCTGACGACCGTGCGGCAGAAGTACGACCCGAATCGGATCATGTTCTCCGGGTTGAACTTCTGAAGCACTAGCGACCGAGCAGACGATTCCTCTGCTCGGTGTACTCCTCGTCGGAGATCAGCCCCTCGTCGCGCAGCCTGGCGAACTCGCGTATTTCGGCGGCGATCCCCGTCACCACGGTGCGCGGCTCGGCCTGCGGCGTTCCGTCTTCACCCGGGGCTGCAGCGTCCTCGGTGTTTGGCTGCCTGGCAACGGGAGTCGCGCCCAGCGGCGCGCGAGCGCGGGTGCCGACCGCGTCGCGGATGGCACGTCCGGCCGTGCCCGCCAGGGCCATCTCACCGAACGTGCTCTCGAAGCCCGGTGCCGCCGCCGGGACGGCGGCACCGGCGGGCGCGGCCGGCAACGCCAGCGCGATCGGGCGCACCGCCGGGGTGCCCGCCGCCCAGGTGGGCGGCACCGAAAGCCCACCGATCGAATCGGATTCGCCGAGCCCGGCCGACACTCTGGACACCACGTTCGGCGTTATCACTTGAGCGGGCGGCGTCACGTTGCCCACTATCGACAGCGGCGCGCCATTCGCATCCCAGTCGCTCACGATGTCATCGGTGTGCAAACCGGTCTCAGCGCCGATGAGGTCGATCGGCATGGTTACCGCCCCCAGCGGGCCCATCGGGGCGTCCACCCCGTACGCGATCGCGTCGGCGCCCACGTTGATCAGGTCCAGCGGCGTGTTCAATCCGAGCGCGGACGCTGCGGCGCCCGCCGCTCCGGACCCCGCGCTGCCCGCCCCGGTGGCGGTCGACACCGCGCTCTGGGCGGACCCGGCGGGCAGCGCGGCGGCTTGGCTCACCTGGGCCGCCTGCAGGGCCGATCCGCCGGGGCTGGTGTTCTGGTGCGGCGGGGTGAACGATGCCAGCTGCGTGGCCGCCGCCACGGAACCCGCATAGCCGTACATCGCGGCCGCGTCCTGGGCCCACATCTCGCCGTACTCGGCTTCGGTGGCGGCGATCGCGGGGGTGTTCTGCCCCAACAGGTTTGTGGCGACCAGCATGGCCAGCCGGCTACGGTTGGCGGCCACCGCCGGCGGCGGCACCGTCGACGCAAACGCCGCCTCATAGGCCGCGGCGGCAGCCCTGGCCTGGCCGGCAGTCTGTTCGGCTTGCGCCGCCGTAGCGCTCAACCAGGCCACATACGACGTCGCGGCAGCCGTCATCGCCACCGACGAAGCGCCGAGCCACGGGCCGGAGGTGAGCCCGCTGACCACCGATTCGTAGGAGCCCGCGGCCGAATGCAGCTCGGCGGCCAGCGAATCCCACGCCTCGGCGGCGGCCAGCATCGGGCCCGCTCCCGGACCGGCGTACATCAGGCCCGAGTTGACCTCCGGCGGTAGCGTCGCGAAATCCATTACCGCCGTCCCTATTCACCCGAGCGCAGAACGCTCGGGCCGGCGGCGGGTCTGCGAACGATGGACGACAAGAGCCTCCCCCTCAATGACGTGCTGGCAAGGCGCGGCCGGGGCTGCGCCGAAGTGTTGCCGAGGGACATCCGGTCCCGGTCGGTCAACGAAAGTTGCTGCGGTGGTCAATGACTGGCTATACCGCGTGCTCCTCTGATCGGTTCCAGGTGCCGGACGTTGTCTTCATCCGGCTCCATTGCTGCTTCCTCGCAACCACAGTCACGTTCGGTCCCCGGGCCGTCGGCGACCGGCCGCGGGGAGGGCTGCCCCTTGCGCAGCGTGGCGATGAGTTCCCGGTACGGACCGACGAGGTAGACGGTGTCCCCGGCGCTGAGCCGGGAGTCGCGGCGCGGGTGCAGCCGAACCGGGGCATCCTCCCGAGTCACCGCGATGACCCGGGTCTGCGTCGACACCTCGAACATCTGCAACCCGTCGAGTTCGCTGCCCGCCTGCACATACATCCCGCCGATCAAAAACGATCGGTTGCCGACCGAGAACGTACCCAGCACCTGCAGGCCCATAGCCGCGCCGATGAACCATGGTGCGGCCAGTTCGACTGTGGAGCGGACGTTTTCGAAGCCGAAACGCTGGGCTACCGCGGATCCCAGGTCATGGTCGTATACGCGGAGGACGAGCGGCACCTTGCCCCACCGATTGCCGGCGAATGCCGGTTGGGGGCCAAGCATCTCGCGGACCACGATGCCCGTTTCGATGTTGACCATGTCGTCGCGCGTCAGCACCGCGACCGCGCGGGCGGTGTCGACCCGGGCCGCTTCCAGTGTCGGGCGTAACGTCGCGTCCCCGAAGATGACCGGTACGTCGAGATCGGCCGCCGTCGAAAGGAACTGATTGTTCGGGTCGCGCTCGATCACCGCCACGTCGTAGCCGGCTTCGGTGAGATCGGCGACCACCCGGACCCCGAGGGCGCTCAACCCGACGACGATGATGTGGTTGCGCAGGTGGCGTGCCCGGGGGCGTGCGGACAGCGTGAGGAATCGCCGGGACAGCAGCACATCGGCGATGAAGGCGACCAGCAGGGCGGTGGTGGTCACGCCCGCCAACATCAACACCGCCGCGTAGAGCCGCAGCCACGTCGGCTGTTTGGCGAAGCTGAAGTCGCCGTACCCCGTCGTGGTGATCGTCTCGTTGGTGAAGTAGAACGCGTCGGTCCAGGACATCCCCGGGTGGGTGTAGGAGAAGTGCAGCAGGGTCGTCGAACCGATGACCAACAGGACCAGGGCGACGATAACGGGGTAGAACGCGGGGTTGACCTCGGCGGGCAGGGCCCGTACCGCATAGAGGACACGCCGCAATCGCGACTGGCGTGACCGCATCCGGTCGTGGCGCGGAAGCTTGACCCCGCAGGCGGCGACCTCCTCGGTGGTGCCGATCATCGCCGTCCAGTCGCCGGCGCTGACCCGCTGATCCCGTCCCGGGCAGACCACGACCTCACCCGCGTTGGCGGCGGTGTCGTTGTGCACCATCGCCACCGGGGCCAGGTCGCCGTAGATTTCCCGCAGCGACGCATCGAACGGCGCCTCGGCGCCGAAGCACACGAACTCGATCCCCGCCACCTCGAAGGGATGGGTGGTGCGCGCGAGACAGGCCTCGACGACCGCGGCGCCGGCGAGATCGGCGACGCCGAGGATCGAGTTGGGCCCTTCGTCGGCGGCGACCGCTTCACGGAGGACGTCATTGGCCACCCGGGCCACGACTCGAATCTTCGGGTTGGCCTTCCGCGCGAGCAGGGCGATCTCCAGGTTCGTCGCGTCGTCGTCTCCCGCGCACACGACGGCCGACGCTGCGGTGACCCCAGCCCGGGCGAGCTCGGTCTTGACTCGGGTGCCCGCGAGGTCGGAGTCGAGGAGCCGGGCCACGCGCGCTCCGGCTCTTTTCAGCTCATCGACGATGGTCGACGCCAGCGCGTCATCACCGCTGACGATGATGCATTGGTTCATGACGTTCCATTCCTCCGCGAACCACAGTTACCCCTCCGCTTAACCGATCTGGATGATCTGCTACTCCACGCATCCGGTGACGCAGATGCGGGAAACCCTGTGGCGCAAGAACCTTTGCCCCGCCCCGGGTATCACGCGCCACTCCAAGGAAATGGAGATCGAACTCGATGCTAACAGACAGATTCCGGATACGACGAGCAAGAACGGCCCCGCCTGCACTGAACGGACGAACTCGACGATCGGAAACTCGTGTCCGAATCAACTGGAGCACAACAAAATCCAATTTATACAAGTCGGACTTGTGTCAATGCGTTATAAAGGTGAGAGACGAAGGGCTTCAGAACCGTTGCTGTACAACGCCGTTGAAATACCTGTGGATTCGCTGGCGAGATAGCGGATCGCCCCGATGGGCCGCTGTGAGGCAAAGCACGGTATTCCACAACGGGTTTCGCGCAGGCGCTCACGGGTGCTCAATCCCGCGGATTTCGCTCCATTTATTACCAATTGAGGTCTCCGTGTTAAATCCGGGTCACTCTACTGAGAGTGTCCTGGCAATTCTTCTGACAATTCGCTGTGGTTATCCCCACTGGCCAAAGAAGACGTGGCGACAAAAGCGGTTGCGGCATATACGCTTTCGGCGGCTGCACGGCCCGGGGGGCGTCATCTGCACGTCAGCCTCACGTAGGGGGAAAGGGATACATTCTGTGGCAACATCTTTGGCTGAGCGGCGGACCGTCCATCACAGACCGTGGTCGTCGTTCTCCGATGTCTTCAAACGCGGCCTACTCGGCAAGCCTTTGATCAACTCTCAGCTCGAGCACGAGAAGTTGTCGAACCCCGTCGCGCTCGGTGTCTTGTCGCCCGACGCGATCTCCTCCACCGCCTACGGCTCCGAGCAGATCATGATCGAGCTGTTGCCGGCGGCCGGGATGGCCGCGTTCGCCCTGTTGCTTCCGATCACCGGGGTCATTCTCTTGATCCTGGTGTTGGTCGCGGTGTCGTATCGCCAGGTCGTGATGGTCTATACGCGCTCCGGTGGATCGTACGTGGTCGCCCGCGAGAACTTCGGGCCACGAGTGGCGCAGGTGGCCGCCGCGGCGCTGTTGATCGACTACGTGGTCACGGTCGCGGTGCAGTGCGCGGCGGGGACGGTGGCGGTGGCGTCGGCGGTACCGGTGCTGGGGCCCTACAGCCTGGAGATCACCGTCGGCATGGTGCTGTTCATGTGCTTTGCGAACCTGCGCGGACTGCGGGAAGCCGGAGCGCCGTTCGCGGTGCCCACTTACGCCTTCGTGGCGATGGTCTCGCTGACCATCGTCGTCGGGGTCATCCGTGAGCTGTGCGGCAACCTGCCGACGTACGATCCCCAGCACATCGCCGGAGCGGTGCCCGTCCACCAGGGCAGCGGACTGGTGATGGGGGCGACGCTGCTGGTGGTGTTGCGCGCGTTCGCCAACGGTGGTTCGTCGCTGACCGGGGTGGAAGCCATCTCCAACACCGTCACCACCTTTCGCAAGCCAGAAGGTGTCAACGCCCGCCGGGTGATGACGATCATGGCCTGCATCCTCGCGTTCCTGCTTGCGGGAGTGGCCTGGCTGACGCACGTGACGCACGCCGTCCCGTACACCGACGGATACCCCTCGATGTTGTCGGAGATCGCCCGGGCGGTCTTCGGCCACGGCCCGGCCGGAAACGTCCTGTACATCCTGGTGCAGGCGTCGACCGCGGCGATCCTCTACACCGGCGGCAACACCAGCTTCAACGGCTTCCCCGCCTTGGCCAGTTTCGTTGCGGGAGACCGCTTTCTGCCGCGTCCGTTGATGAAGCGCGGCCATCGCCTGGTCTTCTCGAATGGCATCATCGCCCTGACCGCGCTGTCGATCGCGCTGCTCGTCATCACCGGCGGCTCAGTCGATGCATTGGTGCCGTTCTACGCCATCGGCGTGTTCACCGGATTCTCGATGGCCGGGTACGGCATGACCAAACACTATCTGCGCCAGCGCGGCCCGGGCTGGCGGCGCAAGGCGGTGGTCAACATGTCCGCGGGGATCCTGTCGACGGTCGTGGTGGGGATCTTCGCGGTGGCCAAGTTCACCGAGGGCGCCTGGCTGATCGTGGTCGTCTTCCCGTTGCTCGTGCTGGCGTTGATGCGACTCAACCGGCAGTACCGTGCGGAGGCTTCCGTGCTGGAGATGTCCCGCACCGAGAGGCCGATCCTATCCAGATACGCCCGGCACCGGGTCTTCGTCTTCGTGGATGCCGTCGACCTCGCGGAGGTCGAAGCGCTGCGATACGGAAATGGCCTGCACGCCGACGAGCTGACCGTGGTGCATTTCGTGATCGACTCCGACCATGCCGCTCGGCTGCAAAAGCGCTGGGAGGTCTTCGAACACGACACCCCGCTCCGGCTGGTCGACTGTCCCGATCGCCACCTGGGCCGAGCCGCCCATGAGCTCGTCCTGCGGGTGCTCAACGAGCATCCGGATACCAAGGCGACCGTGCTGCTGCCGCGCCGGACCTACTCGCCGCTCGTCGGCCGGCTGCTGCACGATCGCACCGCGGACAAGATCGCCCGGGCGGTCAGCCGGATTCCGGGCGCGGCCGCGCAGATCGTGCCTTATGACATCGAGTCCCGCATCGCCGAGGTCACCCGCGCGGGATGAGGCAATCCGGTCTCGAGAAAGGGATGTTGTGACGCAAACGAGTGGCGAAATACCGCTCTCCTTCACCGACAAGTGCAAGCGGCTTTTCCTCGGGCAGCCGTTGACCACCGACCAGCTGGACGGCGAGAGGCTGCCGAATCACATTGCCCTCGGGGCGCTCTCGCCGGACGCAATCTCATCGACGGCGTACGGCACCGAGCAGATCATGATCGAGCTGCTCCCGGCGGCCGGCATGGCGGCGTACGCGTTGGTGCTCCCGATCACCGGCGTCATCCTGGTGATCCTGGCCCTGGTGTGCGCCTCATACCGGGAGGTCGTGATGGCCTACACGCGTGCCGGTGGGTCCTACACTGTCGCGCGGGAGAACTTCGGTCCGCGGGTGGCACAGGTTGCTGCCGCGGCGCTGCTGATCGACTACGTGGTGACCGTGGCGGTGCAACCGGCGGCGGCGACGGTGGCGGTGGTGTCGGCGATTCCCCAGCTGCGGCCGTATCACCTGGAGATCACGTTGGCGGCGGTGGTGCTGATCTGTCTGGCCAACCTGCGCGGGTTACGACGGTCGGGGCGCACGTTCGCGATGACGACGTATGCGTTCGTCGCCATGATCACGTTGACGATAGTGACCGGCTTCGTTCGCGAAATGTTCTGGGGCTTACCGAAATACGATCCGCAGCACATCGCGGGCGCGGTGCCGGTGCATCAGGGCGGCGGCCTGGTGATGGGTGCGACGATCCTGATCGTGTTGCGCGCGTTCGCCAACGGTGGCACCTCACTGACCGGGGTGGAGGCGGTGTCGAACACCGTCAACGTCTTCCGAAAGCCACAGGGCCCCAACGCGCGTCGTGTGCTGACGTGGATGGCCTGCATCCTCGGGTTCTTGCTCGCGGGCGTGGGCTGGCTGACCCACGTCACCCACGCCGTGGCCTATCTCGACGAATACCCGTCGATGCTGTCGGAGATAGCCCGGGCGGTCTTCGGCCACGGCGTGATCGGCAACACCCTCTACTTCGGTGTGCAGGCGTCGACGGCGGCGATCCTGTTCACGGGTTGCAACACCAGCTTCAATGGCTTTCCCGCGTTGGCGAGTTTCGTTGCCGAGGACCGTTTTCTGCCCCGCCCGCTGACGAAACGCGGGCATCGCCTGGTGTTCTCCAACGGTATCTTCGTGCTGACCGCGCTGGCCATGGTGTTGCTCGTCATCACCGAGGCGAAGGTGAGTGCGCTGGTGCCATTCTTCGCGATCGGTGTCTTCACCGCGTTCGCGATGGCCGGCTACGGCATGGCCAAGCATCATCTGACCCGCCGCGAGCCGGGCTGGCGTGCCAAGCTGGCGGTCAACCTGGCGGCGGGGATCCTGTCGACGGTCGTGGTGGGGATCTTCGTGGTGGCCAAGTTCACCGAGGGTGCCTGGCTGATCGTCGTCATCTTCCCGTTGCTGGTGCTGGCCTTGATGCGGCTCAACCGGAAATACCGTGACGAGGCCTCCGTGCTGGAGATGACGCGCGCCGAGGATCTCGACCTGGCGCGGCATCCGCGCCTGCAGGTGCTGGTGTTCGTGGACACCATCGATCTGGCCGAGATCGAGGCGGTGCGGCTCGGGCATGGGCTGCACGCCGACGAGCTGACCGCGGTGCACTTCGTGATCGACGTCGATCACGCGGTGCGGCTTCGCGAGCGGTGGGATCGCTTCGAGCACGACACGCCACTGTGGTTGATCAACTGCCCCGATCGGCATTTGAGCCGGGCCGCCCACGAATTGGTGCTGCGGGTCCTCAAGGACCATCCGGACACCAGGGTGACGGTGCTGTTGCCGCGCCGGACCTATTCACCCCTGTTGGGTCGGCTGCTGCACGACCGCACCGCGGACAAGATGGCCCGGACCGTCAGCCGCGTCCGGGGGGCGACCGCGATCATCGTCCCCTACGACATCGAGTCGCGCATCGCGCGGATGGCCCCCCACGGCCTCGAGGCTCCCGCCGCGGAAGTGGTCGGCCCCGTCGGGGCGCCGGTCTCGACCCTGGTGGGCGACTGAGCGGGTCCTTTGGCCCACGGGACGGGCCCGAAGGCCCTACCGAACATGACGCCGCGGTGCGGAGACTTTGCCTAACACGGGCTCCACACCTAAGGCAGGTCAGTCATGTTCATGCAGGTGCTCAAGCACTGGGGCGGTGCCGCCGTCGCCACCACGAGTCTGCTCACCGTGGGTACGACCGGGACGGCCGGCGCCGACTACGCCGGCGTCCCGCAGTGGTACTCACAGGCCCAAGAGCATTTGGCCAACACGGCGAATCAGATGCAGGCGGTGGTCGACGCGATCAAGGCCAACGACCTCGGCGCTCTGCACTCGGCATGTTCGGCCGTCCACGACGAACAAACGGTCGGCCTGCAGGCCCACCTGCCCACGCCGGATCCGGCGCTGACCAGGGCGCTTCAAGCCGAGATCAACGACTTCCACACGGCGACCCACATCTGCATGTCCCTGGGGCCGAACAGCACGCCGGCCGACCTGGACCGCGCGGACGCGTTCACCCAGCGGGCGATTGACGACCTCAAGACGGTCAACGACATCCTCGTCGAAGACCTCAGTTGAGCCTGCGCTTCAGTTCGTCGCGGGCGCGTTTCTCCGCCAGCAGCGTGACGAAGTCGCGGATCCGGCTGTCGCGGAACCGGGCGTGCTCCTGCCGCAGGAGGTCGCCGACGTCGTCGGTGGAGATGCGGGGAAACTCGTCGACCAGTCGTCGCTCGACATCGGCCAACAGCCTTTCTTCGCTCACCTGAACCATTTCACCCATGGTCTACAGGGTTGCCATCCGTGTCGTTTCGTAAAACGGCCCGGCTACCCGGCGAGCGTCGCCCTGATGCAGACGGTGACATAGGGCAATGCCAGCCCCGTCGAATTCGCCAGCGCCGGGTGGGTGGCCAGCAACTCACGCACCTGGTCCAGGGTTTGGGTGCGGACCTCGGCCGGCGAGGTGATGCAATAGCTGCGCGAGGCGACCAGGTCGATCAGGGCTTGCGGCGTCAGGTAGTTCGTCCACTCGACCTGGTGGCGCTCCGGCGCGGTGAACGACTCGGTCAAGTCCACGTCGAAGCGGCCCCGGTCGCCGTCGGAGCCGATGATGTCGCCCAGCTCCCGCACCCAGCCCAGCCGTTCGTCGCGGGTGTTCCACACCAGACCCAGCCGCCCGCCCGGCCGCAGCACCCGGGCCACCTCGGGAATCGCGTGCTCGGGATCCACCCAGTGCCACGCCTGCGCGACCAGCACAACGTCAACGCTGTTGTCCGGCAACGGAATGTCTTCCGCCGTGCCCAGCAGCGCCCGGGTCTCCGGCAGGGAGGTGCGCAACACCTCCAGCATGTCGGGAATCGGGTCGACCGCCACCACGTCCAGGCCGCGTTCCACCAGCCGCGTGGTCAGCTTGCCGGTGCCTGCACCCAGGTCCAGCACCTGGCGCGCGCCGCGGGGCAACAGCCAGTCGATGGCCTCCGGGGGATAGGACGGACGCCCCCGCTCGTAGGCCGCGGCCGCCGAACCGAACGACAGCGAGCGATCGTGGCGAGAGCGGGTCACCGCCGACACGTGCCTTCGGTAGCGGCCAACTCCAACGTCTCGCGGATCAGGGCGCCGACCGCCTCCGATTCCACCAGGAAGCCGTCATGACCGCAGATGGACTCGACAACGTGCAGGCCGCCGCAGCCCGGCAGCAGGTCGGCGAGTTCCTGCTGCAGCCGCAGCGGGTAGAGCCGGTCGGAGGTGATGCCGCCGACCACGGCAGGCACCGGGCAACCGCGCAGGGCCTTGCGCACGCCACCGCGACCGCGGCCGACGTCGTGGCTGTTCAGCGCCTCGGTCAGGGTCACGTAGCTGCCCGCGTCGAAACGGGCCAGCAGCTTGTCGCCCTGGTGTTCCAGGTAGCTCTGCACCGCGTAGCGGCCGCCTCCGAATGGGGGGCCGGGGTCCTCGCCGGCCTGTACGTCGTTGCCGAACCGGGTGTCCAGCTCCGCTTCCCCGCGGTAAGTCAGATGGGCGAAGCGGCGGGCGATCATCAGGCCGGTATCCGGTGTGTGGCCGGTGTCGTGGTAATCGCCGCCCTGCCAGTTCGGGTCGGCCTTGATGGCCGCGATCTGCGTGGTCTGGGTGCCGATCTGGTCCGCGGTCGCGCGTGCGCCGACCGCCAGCAGCAGCCCGGCCCGCACCCGGCCAGGATGGCCGACCATCCACTCCAAAGCCCGTGCGCCGCCCATAGATCCACCAACAACCGCGGCGACCTCGTTGATTCCCAGCGCGGCCAGCGCGGCGATGTCGGCCTCCACCTGGTCGCGCACCGAAATCTTCGGAAACCTTGAGCCCCAGGGCTTTCCGTCGCGAGCCAGCGAGCTGGGCCCGGTGGAGCCGCGGCATCCGCCCAGCACGTTGGTCGCTATCGCGCACCAGCGGTCGGTGTCGATCGGCGCGCCCGGCCCGGCCACCCCGTCCCACCAGCCGCCGGTGGGATGCCCCGGGCCGGCGGGCCCGGTGATGTGCGAGTCGCCGGTCAGCGCGTGCAGCACCACCACCACGTTGTCGCGGGTCGGCGACAGCTCGCCCCAGCGCTGAACGGCGATGCAGACGTCGTCGATCACGGCGCCGCTCTCGGTGGTCAGCGAGCCGATGTGCACCAGGCCGATCTCGCCTTCGGCCGGCAGCGTCTGGGTTCCGACGTCGGAGATCGTCATCGCCGGCCCCTTAGAACGCCGCCACTGCTTGCGGGTCGGCGCCCGGGGCCTGCGCGCCCGCACCGTACTTGCGCGCGGCGGCGAAGCCGAGCTCCAGGTCGGCCAGGATGTCGTCGATGCCCTCGATCCCGACGGCCAGCCGCACCAGGCCCGGGCTGACACCGGTGCTCAGCTGCTCGGCCGGGCTGAGCTGGGCGTGGGTGGTCGAAGCCGGGTGGATCACCAGGGAGCGCACGTCGCCGATGTTGGCGACGTGGCTGTGCAGCTTCAGCGCGTTGACGAACGCCTTGCCGGCCTCGACGCCGCCGGCCAGCTCGAACGAGAGCACCGCGCCGGTTCCCTTGGGCGCCAGCTTCTTTGCCCGCTCATGCCAGGGCGAGCTGGGCAGCCCGGCGTAGTTGACCGCCAGCACGCCCTCGTGTCCCTCGAGGAATTCGGCGACCCGCTGCGCGTTGGTGACGTGGCGCTCGACGCGCAGACTCAGAGTCTCGATGCCCTGGGCCACCAGGAACGCGTTGAACGGCGACGCGGCGGAGCCGAGGTCGCGCAGCAGCTGCACCCGCGCCTTGAGCGCGTACGCCGGCGGGCCGAGCTCGGCGAACACCACGCCGTGGTAGCTCGGGTCTGGCGTGGTGAATCCGGGGAAACGGCCCTGCGTCCAGTCGAAGGTGCCGCCGTCGACGATGACCCCGGCGATCGCGGAGCCGTGCCCGCCGAGGTACTTGGTCGCGGAGTGCACCACGATGTCGGCGCCGTGGGAGAACGGCTGGATCAGGTAGGGAGTGGCGATGGTGTTGTCGACGATCAGCGGTATCCCGTTGGCGTGGGCGACACCGGCCACCCCCGGGATGTCCAGCAGGTCGATCTGCGGGTTGGAGATGGTCTCGCCGAAGAACGCTTTGGTGTTGGGCCGCACGGCGGCCTGCCAGGAATCCAGGTCGTCGGGATCGTCGACGAAGCTCACCTCGATGCCCAGCTTGGCCAGCGAGTAGTGGAACAGGTTGTAGGTACCGCCGTAGAGGCGCGGGCTGGAGACGATGTGATCCCCGGCACACGCGAGGTTCAATATGGCGAATGTCTCAGCGGCCTGGCCCGAGCTCAAGAACAGCGCGGCCACGCCGCCCTCGAGGGCGGCCACGCGCTGCTCGACGACATCGGTGGTCGGGTTGCCGATCCGGGTGTAGATGTTGCCCGGAACCTCCAGCCCGAACAGCGCCGCGGCGTGCGAGGTGTCGTCGAAGACGTAGGAGGTGGTCTGGTAGATCGGCAGTGCGCGGGCGTTGGTCGCCGGGTCCGGTTGCTGACCGGCGTGGACCTGCTTGGTCTCGAAGGACCAGCGGGCGGTCGGGTCGGCGTCGTCGTTGCTGGTGGTGCTGTTGTCGGGGCTCACGTGCGGTTGCTTTCTGGCTCGAGATCTGCGAATCGGGTATCGGGGATGCCGGCGGCTGGGCGGCCGCGGGTCAACAGCGACACGCGCTACGGCACATGAGCCGATCGCAAAGAGCTAAAGATGTGCACATCACGTCTTCCCCTCTAGTCAGGGGTCCGTTATGGCGGACCCGCGCTTGCCGCGCAGCCTGTGGCTACTAGACCTGGTCATCACCCGGGGCACCCCACCGCGGTTGGAGGGTTGCCGGCCAGCAAGCCGGGGCTTGATGCTGGCGCTCATGACCAATACGGAGACTATCTTACTGTGCCGACTGGATGCCAATGGCAGGTCGACACCTGCCCAAACGCCCTTGATAACGTGGCAGCAAGAACGCTGAGCCCCCCACAGATCTGACCGATATTCGAGGTTTTCCACGCCGGGAGAGGGACCGTGAGCGCCGAACAGCCGACCGTCATCTACACACTGACCGACGAGGCGCCGTTGCTGGCGACCTACGCGTTCCTTCCGATCGTGCGCGCCTTCGCCGAGCCGGCGGGCATCGAGATCAAGACCAGTGACATCTCCGTGGCCGCACGGATCCTCGCCGAGTTCGGCGACTACCTGACCGAAGAGCAGCGGGTCGACGACAACCTGGGGGAGCTGGGCCGGCTGACGAAGCTGGCCGACACCAACATCATCAAGCTGCCCAACATCAGCGCCTCGGTGCCCCAGCTGATCGCCGCTGTCAAGGAACTGCAGGGCAAGGGCTTCAAGGTTCCGGACTTCCCACAGAGCCCGAAGACCGACGAGGAGAAGGAAATCCGCGTCCGCTACGGCAAATGCCTGGGCAGCGCGGTCAACCCGGTACTGCGGGAAGGCAATTCGGACCGTCGTGCGCCCAAGGCCGTCAAGGAATTCGCGCGCAGGCACCCGCACAGCATGGGCAAGTGGTCGCCGGCCTCGCGCACCCACGTCGCGACCATGCGGCACGGCGACTTCTACCACGGCGAGAAGTCGATGACGCTGGACCGCGCGCGCAACGTGAAGATGGTGCTCAACACCAAGAGCGGGAAGACCCTCGAGCTCAAGCCCAAGGTCGAGCTGCGCGACGGCGACGTCATCGACAGCATGTTCATGAGCAAGAAGGCCCTGGTCGAGTTCTACGAGGAACAGATGCAGGACGCCTACGAGACCGGCGTGATGTTCTCCCTGCACGTCAAGGCCACCATGATGAAGGTCTCCCACCCCATCGTCTTCGGCCACGCTGTCAAGGTCTTCTACAAGGACGCCTTCGCCAAGCACCAGGAGCTCTTCGACGAGCTCGGCGTCGACGTCAACAACGGATTGGTCGACCTGTACAGCAAGATCGAGTCGCTGCCGGCGTCGTTGCACGAGGAGATCATCCGCGACCTGCACGCCTGCCACGAGCACCGCCCCGAGCTGGCGATGGTCGATTCGGCCAAGGGCATCACCAACTTTCACTCGCCCAGCGACGTGATCGTGGACGCGTCGATGCCGGCGATGATCCGCGCCGGCGGCAAGATGTGGGGCGCCGACGGGCGGCAGAAGGACACCAAGGCCGTCAACCCCGAGTCGACGTTCTCCCGGATCTATCAAGAGATCATCAACTTCTGCAAAACCAACGGGCAGTTCGACCCGACCACGATGGGCACCGTGCCCAACGTCGGCCTGATGGCCCAGCAGGCCGAGGAGTACGGCTCGCACGACAAGACATTCGAGATTCCCGAGGACGGCGTCGCCGACATCGTCGACCTCGACACCGGCGAAGTCCTGCTGACCCAGAACGTGGAGGAGGGCGACATCTGGCGGATGCCGATCGTCACCGACGAAGCGATCCGCGACTGGGTCAAGCTGGCCGTCACGCGAGCGCGAAACTCGGGCATGACGGTGGTGTTCTGGCTGGACACCGAGCGGCCGCACGAGGTCGAGCTGCGCAACAAGGTGAAGCGGTACCTCAAGGAGCACGACACCGAGGGCCTGGAGATCCAGATCATGCCCCAGGTGTGGGCGATGAGGTACACGATCGAGCGCGCGGTGCGCGGGCAGGACACCATCGCCGCCACCGGAAACATCCTGCGCGACTACCTCACCGACCTGTTCCCCATCCTGGAGCTGGGCACCAGCGCCAAGATGCTGTCCATCGTTCCGCTGATGTCCGGTGGCGGAATGTACGAAACCGGGGCGGGCGGATCGGCGCCCAAGCACGTGCACCAACTCCTCGAGGAGAACCATCTGCGCTGGGATTCCCTCGGTGAATTCCTGGCCCTGGGCGCGTGTTTCGAAGACATCGGGATCAAGACCGGCAACGAGCGCGCCAAGCTCCTGGGCAAGACGCTGGACGCGGCGATCGGCAAGCTGTTGGAGAACAACAAGAGCCCGTCGCGCAAGGCCGGCGAACTCGACAACCGCGGCAGCCAGTTCTACCTGGCGCTGTACTGGGCGCAGGAACTCGCCGGGCAGTCCGACGACGAGGAGCTGCGCAAGCACTTCGCCGCCCTCGCCGAGTCGCTGGGCCAGAACGAGGACACCATCGTGGCCGAGCTAGCCGAGGCGCAGGGCGAGCCGGTCGACATCGGCGGCTACTACTACCCGGACAACGAGAAGACGACTGCTGTCATGCGGCCGAGCAAGACGTTCAATGAAGCGCTAGCCGCTTCGCAAAGCTCGTAAAATCAAGGGCCGCGAAGAGAAAGTCGAACTCGATATGGCAGGCGAACAGAAGATCAAGGTCAAAGGGCCGGTCGTCGAGCTCGACGGTGACGAGATGACCCGCGTCATCTGGAAGTTCATCAAGGACCTGCTGATCCTGCCGCATCTGGACATCAACCTCGAGTACTACGACCTCGGCATCGAAAACCGCGACCGCACCAACGACCAGGTGACCATCGACGCCGCGTACGCCATCAAGAAGCACGGCGTCGGGGTCAAGTGCGCCACCATCACCCCCGACGAGGCGCGCGTCTCCGAATTCAACCTGAAGAAGATGTGGCTGTCGCCCAACGGAACAATCCGGAACATCTTGGGTGGCACCATCTTTCGCGAGCCGATCGTCATCTCGAACGTGCCGCGCCTGGTGCCGGGCTGGACCAAGCCGATCGTCATCGGCCGCCACGCCTTCGGCGACCAGTACCGGGCGACCAACTTCAAGGTCGACAAGCCGGGCACCGTCTCGATCACGTTCACGCCCTCGGACGGCAGCGAGCCGATGGTCCACGAGGTGGTGTCCATTCCCGACGACGGCGGCGTCGTGATGGGGATGTACAACTTCAAGGAATCCGTCCGCGACTTCGCGCGCGCCTCGCTGGCGTACGGTCTCAACGCCAAGTGGCCGGTGTACCTGTCCACCAAGAACACCATCCTCAAGGCCTACGACGGCATGTTCAAAGACGAGTTCCAGCGCATCTACGACGAGGAGTTCAAGGACAAGTTCGAGGCCGAGGGGCTGACTTACGAGCACCGGCTGATCGACGACATGGTCGCCGCCTGCCTGAAGTGGGAGGGCGGCTACGTGTGGGCCTGCAAGAACTACGACGGCGACGTCCAGTCCGACCTGGTCGCCCAGGGCTACGGCTCGCTGGGGCTGATGACGTCGGTGCTGATGACCGCCGACGGCAAGACGGTCGAGGCCGAGGCCGCGCACGGCACCGTCACCCGGCACTTCCGCCAGTACCAGGCCGGCAAGCCGACCTCGACGAACCCGATCGCCTCGATCTTCGCCTGGACGCGGGGGCTGCAGCACCGCGGCAAGCTCGACGACACCCCGGAGGTGATCGAGTTCGCGCAGACGCTGGAGGACGTGGTGGTCGCGACGGTCGAGAGCGGGAAGATGACCAAGGACCTGGCCATCCTCATCGGGCCCGAGCAGGAATGGCAGCAGAGCGAGGAGTTCCTCAACTCGATCGCCGAGAACCTGGAGAAGAAGCTGGTCAGCTAGCCGATGGGTTGGCGCCCCGGGTCGCCGCGCTGCACTCGTCGAGGAACTCGGTGATCAGTTCGGCGACGCGCTCCGGCGCCTCGAACATCGGGATGTGCCCTACGCCGTCGAGCTCGGTGACCTGGTGGTCGTCGGGCAGGTGGGTGGTGAAATGCCTGCTGAACCTGGGTGCGGGCACGATCCGGTCTTTTTCGCAGATCACCAGGTGCGCCGGGACGGCGTTCTCGGCCAGCTCCCGCAGGCCGTGCAGCAGCAGCGACTTGACCAGCAGCTGGAAATACGCAGGGCAGTGGGCGACGTCGTCGATGCAGCCGAGCAGCTGCTCCTCGGTGACCCCGTCGGGCCGCGCGCTGATCGCGTAGGTGGCCAGCTGCCGGCTGAACGGCAGGCGCATCACCTTCGGGCCGAACAGCCAGGCCAGCACCAGCAGCGGAATGCCCAGGATGAACTTGGCGATCACCTCGAACTTGGCCGGGCTCCAGCGCGTCCAACCGCCGGCCGGGGCGATGCCCATGACGCTGCGCGCCCGCCCGCGCCGCTCGAGTTCGAACGCCACCCAGCCGCCCAGCGAGTTGCCCACGATGTGGGCGGTGTCCCAGCCCAGCTCGTCCATCTGCTGTTCCACGTGGTCTGCCAGGACCGCCGAGGACAGGAACCAGGTGCCCGCGGAGGGGCCGCCGTTGTGGCCGGCCATCGTCGGGGCGAACACCTCGTAGCGCCCGGTGCCGGCCAACCGCTGGGCGACGTCCTCCCACACCGCCTGTGACAGCAGGAACGGATGCAGCAACAGCACCGGCTCCCCCGAGCCGAGGCGGATCGGTGGCCGGGTCCCCGTGTTGCTGTTGATCCTCTTGCTCCCCATACCGCCGACATTAAAGGCGGTACCGCCGGTATCGCAAGCGAGGCGCAGCGCGAGCGCCCGGCGGGCCGGGAACTCGAAGGCGAGCGCCCGGCTGGCCGGGGACTCGGCGCCAGCGGGCCGCGTGAAAAGATCGGTGCATCATGAGCACCGCTACCGGATCCCGCCGGATTTTCTCCGGCGTGCAGCCCACTTCCGACTCGCTCCACCTGGGGAACGCGTTGGGTGCCATCACCCAGTGGGTGGCGCTGCAGGACGATCACGACCCCTTCTTCTGCGTGGTCGACCTGCACGCCATCACCATCCCGCAGGACCCCGAGGCGCTGCGCCGCCGGACCCTGGTGACGGCCGCCCAATACCTGGCGCTGGGCATCGACCCCGCCCGCAGCACGATCTTCGTACAGAGCCACGTGCCCGCCCACTCCCAGCTCGCCTGGGTGCTGGGCTGCTTCACCGGCTTCGGGCAGGCCTCGCGGATGACGCAGTTCAAGGACAAGTCGGCCCGCCAGGGCGGCGACTCGACCACCGTGGGCCTGTTCACCTATCCGGTGTTGCAGGCCGCCGACGTCTTGGCCTACGACGCCGAGCTGGTGCCGGTGGGCGAGGACCAGCGTCAGCATCTCGAGCTGGCGCGCGACGTGGCGCAGCGGTTCAACAGCCGGTTCCCCGACACGTTCGTGGTGCCGGACCTGCTCATCCCGAAGGTCACCGCCAAGATCTACGACCTGCAGGACCCGACGTCGAAGATGAGCAAATCCGCGGCCACCGATACCGGACTGATCAACCTGCTCGACGAGCCCGCCGTGTCGGCCAAGAAGATCCGCTCGGCCGTCACCGACAGCGAGCGCGAGATCCGCTTCGACGCCGACGCCAAGCCGGGGGTGTCGAATCTGCTGACCATCCAGTCCGCGGTCACCGGCGTCGGCATCGACAAGCTGGTGGAGGGTTACGCCGGACGGGGTTACGGCGACCTGAAGAAGGACACCGCCGATGCGGTCGTCGCGTTCGTCGGCCCGATCAAGGCCCGCGTCGACGAATTGCTGGCCGACCCGGCCGAATTGGAGGCGGTACTGGCGGTCGGCGCGCAGCGGGCCGAGGACGTCGCCGGCAAGACCGTCCGGCGGGTCTACGATCGCCTCGGGTTTCTTCCGCAACGGGGATGAGTTCACCATGAGCGAGCCGGCGAAGGCGGGCGTCCTCGATCGGCTACGGGACCGGCACGCGTGGCTCGACCATGTCATCCGCGCCTACCAGCGTTTCGACGACCGCAACGGCGGGTTCTTCGCCGCCGGGCTCACCTATTACACGATCTTCGCGCTATTCCCTTTGCTGATGGTCGGTTTCGCGGCCTTCGGGTTCATCCTGGTCCGACGGCCGGAACTGTTGAGAACGATCGACGACCACATCCGGTCCCAGGTGACCGGCGCCCTGGGAGATCAGCTGCTGGACCTGATGAACTCGGCGATCCACGCGCGGGCATCGGTGGGTGTCATTGGCCTGGCCACGGCCCTCTGGGCCGGTCTGGGCTGGATGTCACATCTGCGCCAGGCGTTGACCGAGATGTGGTGGGACGACCGCATCGAGTCGCCGGGCTTCGTGCACAACAAGTTCTCCGACCTGTTGGCCATGGTGGGCACCTTCGCGGTGACCATGGCGACCATCGGCCTGACCACCCTGGGCCATGAGGCACCGATGTCGGCCTTGCTGAAATGGCTTGGCATACCGCAGCTTCTGGTGTTCGACTGGTTGTTCACAGCGCTGTCGATCGTGATCTCGACGGCGGTGTCCTGGCTGCTGTTCGCCTGGATGATCGCCCGGCTGCCACGCGAGAAAGTCAGCGTGGCCGATTCGGCGCGCGGCGCGCTGTTGGCGGCGATCGGCTTCGAAGTGTTCAAACAGGTGGCCTCGATCTATCTGCGGGTGGTCCTGCGCAGCCCCGCGGGCGCCACCTTCGGCCCGGTGCTGGGTCTGATGGTGTTCGCTTACATCACCGCGTACCTCGTGCTCTTCTGCACGGCATGGGCGGCGACGGCATCCGGTCACCCGCGCTTCCGTCACGTCGCCCCGCCCGCGCCGGCGATCATCGCCCCGCGCGTGCAACTGGACGAGGGCATCAGCACGCGTCAGACGCTGACCGCGATGGCGTTGGGAGCCGTTGGGGCGCTGGCCCTCTCCCGCGTCACGCGATGGCTGCGCTAGCCGCCCACCCGCCAGCGGCCGGCCACCATGACCGCGGCCACCCGCAGATCACCGTCCAGCACAACAAGATCGGCGGCGTAGCCGGCGCACAGACTGCCCACCCGTTCGATCCCGAGGGCCCGCGCAGGTGTCGCCGACGTCGTCTGCGCCGCGATGGCCGGCCCCGCAGCGGCATTCACGGCGCGAAAGATTTGGTCCATGGTGGCGGTGCTGCCGGCAATCGTCGACGCCCCGCGCACCCGCGCCACACCGGACACGACGTCGACGGTCACCGCGCCGAGGCGACACGTGCCATCGCCGCACCCGGCCGCGGCGGTGGCGTCGGTGATCAGCGCGACCCGGCCGGGCCCCGCGGCCTCGATCACCGCGCGCACGACGGCCGGGTGCACGTGCACGCCGTCGGCGATCAGCTCGACGGTGACCCCCGGGTGGCGCAGCAGGGCGAGCGCCGGCCCGGGCTCGCGGTGATGCAGCGGCGGCATCGCGTTGAACAGGTGGGTGCCGACCGTCGCGCCCAGTGCGATGGCATGTTCGGCCTGCTCATAAGTGGCGTCCGTATGCCCCACCGCCACAACGACTCCGGCGTCGAGGAAGCGCCGGATCGCCTCGTCGGCCCCGGGCAGCTCGGGGGCCAGCGTGACCATCCGGATCGCGCCGCCGCCGGCGTCGAGCACGGCGTCGATCTCGGCGGGGTCCGGGTCGCGCAATAGGGCGGGGTCGTGCGCCCCGCAGCGGGCCCGGCTCAGCCACGGCCCCTCCAGGTGGATGCCCGCGACGGTGCCGCGCCGGCTGGCGTCGGCGAGCGCGCGCACCCCGGAGAGCAACTCCGCGGGCGAGGCGGTCACCAGGCTGCCGAGCGTCGTGGTGGTGCCGTGCCGCAGGTGGAAATCCGCCGCACCGGCAATCCCGTCACGGTCGGTGTAGGAGTCCCCGCCGCCGCCGTGCACGTGCATGTCGACAAAGCCGGGCACCACGGTGCCGCCGGGAAATTCGGCGTCGGCCGGGCCGGGCGGGGTGCCCGCGCCGCAGGCCAGGATCCGCCCGTCGCCCGTCTCCAGCCAGCCCGGTCGGGCGACCTGCCCGTCGAGCACCATGGTGCCCGCGGCGATGACTACCATCGGCCGCCGTTCTCCCAGAAGTGCCGGATCTCCTCCAGCTGGCGCCCCTTGGTCTCCGGCGCATAGCGGTACACGACGACGAACGCGATCACCGCCAGGGCGGCGAACACCGCGAAAGTGCCTGCGCCGCCCAGGGAATGCAGCATGGTGAGAAACACGGCGGCGACGATCGCGTTGGCCACCAGGTTCGAGGTGAGCATGGTGCTCGACCCGATGGACCGCAGCCGGGACGGGAAGCTCTCGCTGGCGTACACCCAGCCCAGGGAGCCGAAACCCATGGTGTAGCCGACGATGAACAACAGTATCCCGGCGAAGCCGAGTGCCGCGCCCCCAAGGCCCCGCCCGAACACCGCCATCAACACGGCGTCGGCGGCGACCATCATCGCGATGCCGGACAGCAGAATTGGGCGCCGGCCCACCCGGTCGACGAGCAGCAGCGACGCGCCCACGGCGGCCAACCCGGCGACCTGGACCAGGGCCGGCAGCGCAAGCAGCGCGAAGTTGCCCGTGAAGCCCATCGCCTGGAAAATCCGTGGGCTGTAATAGATGATCGCGTTGATCCCGGTGATCTGGATCAGGAAGCCGAGCGTGATCACGAAGGCGGTGGCCCGCGAATACGGTGGGCGCAGCATCTCCGACCAGCCGCCGCTCCCTTCGCTCAGCGCGCGGCCGATCTCGGCGAGCTCCTCGTCGACCCGGGCGTCGGGCTCCACGCGAAGCAACGCCTGGCGGGCCTCGTCGGGCCGGCCCTTGAGCACGTACCACCGCGCCGTGTCGGGCGCGCGAATCAGCAACGGCAACAACAGTATTGCGGGCACGGTGGCCAGTCCCAGCATCCACCGCCAGCTGTGGGTGCCGGCCAGCAGGTACCCGGTCAGGTAGCCCACGATGAGTCCGCTGACGATGGCCAGTTGGTAGGCGGTCAGCAGCGAGCCGCGCACCGCCGTCGGGGCCGACTCCGCCACGTACACCGGGACCACCACCACTGCCACGCCGAGGGTCAGGCCCAGCAGGAGCCGGGCCGCCAACAGCATCGGCAGCGAGACCGAGAGCGCACCCAGCAGGGCGAACGCCGCGTAGGCGACCAGCAGCAGCACCACCGACTTCTTGCGCCCGATCGCGTTGGCCAGCACGCCCGCACCGAGCGCCCCGCCGATCTGGCCGAGCACCACCATCGTCGTCAGCAGTTCCTGTTGCCGCGTCGACAGGCCGAAGTCCTCGGTGACGTAGAGCTGCGCGCCGGCGATGATGGACAGGTCGTAGCCGTAGATGACGCCGATGCTGGCGGCAGTCAATCCGACCCGCAATCCCCGCCGGGCATCAGTCATCTCGGTGAGTCTAGTGTCGCGGCCCCGCGCCTATTCGGCAGAAACCCGGACCCGCCCGCGTCCCCCGGCGCCGGTGCTATCTTGGGCCGCGTGCGCCTCGGACCGCGGGATCTCTAGATCGTGCGGCTGAATCGACTTCGAGGACTGCGCTGGGCGGCGGTCGCGGCTATCGCCCTTCTGGCGCCGCTTGCTCTCACGCACTGCCCGCGCACGCTCGGAGCTTTGACCACCGTCGCTGCGGTGCATCATGAATCCGCACGGGCGGCGATCCCCGTCGGTGAGCAGCTCATTGAGCACACGCGCGCCGCGTCGACGCAGCACAAGGCCACCCCCGGCGAGCTGTGCCGCGGCGGCGATTTCACCCTCGTTGCGAGTGGTTCGGCGTCCGGAACCGATGACCCACGGAGCACGCCCGCGGTCGGCGTTACCCAGGGGATCGATGTCTCCGGGAGGACCGCCAGAGCACCTCCGCCACAATCTACGCACGGTCCGCGTGTTTTCGGCGGACGTGCTCGCCTTCATCTGCTCTGCTTGCTCCGGCGCTGAGGAAGACCTCGTCGCCGGAGGGAAATGCTGCTCTCGCCACCGCGGACAGAGCTCGCCAATTCCTTCGGCCATCCATTTCCATGATCATGTTCGTTGTTTTAAAGGATGGCACATTCAATGCAAAATCAAGGTCTCGCTGTTTCGCCCAGCACCCAAAGCTCGTCAGCCGCGCTCATTCTCCTTCCGCTTCGGCTTGTTGTCGGCTGGACATATTTCTCGGCCTTTTGGCGCCGGGCAATTCTCGCCGACAAGCTGGACCCCAGCGCCGCCGGCTATGTCGGAGAGAAGTTCAACAATTTCCTCCCCAACGCGCTGGGCATCAAGCCGGTCATAAATTACCTTGTGCTGCACCCGGATATTTTGAAATGGTCCATGATTGCGTTCACGATGGTGGAAGCGCTCGTCGGATTGTGTCTCATGCTCGGGATATTCACCCGGGCAATGGGTGCGAGCGCCTTGCTGCTGGCTTTCGGCATTCTGCTGAGCGCGGGGTGGCTGGGCACCACCTGTCTCGATGAATGGCAGATCGGAATTCTGGGTATCGCGTCCGGCGTCGCGTTCTTGCTCGGCGGTGGCGGCGAGTACTCGGTCGATGCCCTGCTCAGGCGCAAGGGCTTGAGCTTCACCCGGAGCAAGCGGTTTACCTGGCTCGCTTCGGGTGAATCGACGGTCAGCAAGCGGGCCGTCATCATCGGGGCGGCTGCGGTGCTCGCAGTAACGCTGGTGACCAACCAGTATTTTCATGGCGGTGTCTATGGACCGCTGCACAACAAATCGATCAAACCGGTGGTCGAGATATCCGACGCCAGTATCGCGGACGGTGGTTTGCGGTTTACCGTCTATCGGACCGAAGGCGTGGACGTGTACGGCTCGTTCCTGGTCAGTGTCGCTCTAGTCGATGACGGTAAGACGATCTTGAAAATTGCCGGGCCACAGCTGAGCCAGCTGCCCAAGAGCGACATCGTCAATTACCATGTGGCGGCGGTGAAACCGGGGACGTGCGGCCTGGTCATACCGTTGGGAGCCAAAGCCCGGATCTCGCTCAACACCGGGGCCGTCGCAATTGACAAGAATCGGAGTTACGCCCTTACCCTCACCGACGTGAGCGGCGTCCGCTGGCAAATACCGGTCACCGGAGGGTGACCTTCCGCCGGCCCCGACTCAGTGTTGGGGCCGGCGGTTCATCGAGCGTGCGACCATGATCAAACTGAACACGACGATGGCTCCGATGACGGCGACGCCCACCCGGATGGGCAACGCGTCCGCCGAGGGGAGGAGCCCCGCGGCCTGGGCGCCGCTGGCCTGCCGGTCGGCGGCGCTGTCGCGTTTGGCGGGCGCCAGCGAGGGATCGGGCTCGATCAGGTTGCCGACCTGGGTGCCCTGCGGCGTGCTGAATCCGTAGTCCAGCAGGTGGGCCGCCTGCTCCCACGGGGCGATCGGCTGCCGCGTCCCGTGCAGCAGCACCGCCATCAGCCGCCGGCCGTTGTGGTTGGCCGCACCGACGAACGTCTGGCCGGCGTCGTCGGTGTAGCCGGTCTTGCCGCCCAGCGCGCCCGGGTACTTGTAGAGCAGCTGGTTGTCGTTTTCCAACTCGTAGCCGGGGTGGTCGCCGTGGCCGGGGAAATCGAACGTCCGCGTGGCGACGATGTCGGCGAAAGTCGGGTTCTGCCAGGCGTACCGATAGAACAGGCTGATGTCGTAGGCCGAGGTGCTCATGCCCGGCCCGTCCAGGCCGGACGGCGTCGCCACCCGGGTGTCCTTGCCGCCGAGCTTGGCGGCGAGCACGTTGATCTTCTCCACCGCCTGCTGCATGCCGCCGAGTTGCATGGCCAGCGCGTGCGCGGCGTCGTTGCCGGAGTGCATCAGCAGGCCGTGCAGCAGCTGGTTGACGGTGAACACGCCGCCCTCTTCGACGCCGACCTTGGTGCCCTCGGCGGCCGCGTCCTCGGCGGTGCCGGGAACCGACTTGTTCAGGTTGAGCGCGTTGATGGACGCCATCGCGACCAAGACCTTGATGATGCTGGCGGGGCGGTGACGGCCGTGCGGGTCCTTGGCGGCGATCACGGCGCCGCTGTCCAGGTCCGCCACCAACCATGCGTCGGCGGAGACATCGGTGGGCAGCGGCGGCGTATCGGGGGCGGCGACGATCCCGCAGCTGCCCAGCGCCTCGCCGCCGACCGGCTTGGGGGGCACCGCCAGCGGGACAGGCGGGTCGCCGGCCTGGGGCACCTCCGACGAGTCCACCGCGGGCGGGGTGTTCACCTTGAACGGGCAGTTCGCGGGCGCGGCGTTGGGTTCGGCGCCGGGCTCGGCCCTTCCCACCGGCAGCGCGGTGGGGGCGGCCAGCGTCACCGGAGCGGCGATCAGGAAAACGGCCGCTGCCAGGCACGATGCGGGGCGTAGGAAGTTCATTGCTTGTGCAGACTAGGCGATCGACGGGCCGATTCGGGGGAGCCGCGCTGTGACTGGTGAGACGGAAGTTGCGACGTCGCCGGGCGGCGGGAACGCGGGCGAGCCACTACGCTGGGCATGCCGTCGCCGCGACGGCGCCGAATCTTCCTGCCGAACCGCGAGGGCCCCGCCATTCCCAACGATCGATTCTGGTTCCGCCGGCGGCGGGACCGCGACGCACCGCGAGCGCTGCCACAGCTGCTCAAGGAGGTCGAGAAGGCGACGCAGGTCCGCCGCTCCGGCCTCGAGGGCGTGCTCGCCGAGTTGCGGCAGCACCGTGACGCGGCGTCCGACGCCGGCCTGCGGGAGGCGCTCACCTGGCTGTGCAACTCGGTATCGCGGATGGCCGCCAGCCCGACGGCGGCGCATTCCCGGGAGGTTTTGATCGCCGCCGACGCGGTGAAGCGCGCCTAAAGCCGCCGAGAAGCCTCCCCGAGCACGTCCCGCAAAACAGATTCGATGGTGTCGAACTCCGCCTGACCGCTGATCAGCGGGGGCGCCACCTGCACGACGGGATCGCCGCGGTCGTCGGCGCGGCAGTACAGGCCCGCCTCGAACAGTGCGGGCGAGACGTAGCCGTGCAACAGCCGTTCGCACTCGGCATCGCTGAACGTTTCCTTGGTCGCCTTGTCCTTGACCAGTTCGATGCCGTAGAAATAGCCCTCGCCGCGGACGTCGCCGACGATGGGCAGGTCGTAGAGCTTCTCCAGCGTGGCGCGGAAGGCGGGCGCGTGTTGGCTGACCCGGTCGTTGAGGCCCTCGCGCTCGAAGATGTCGAGGTTGGCCAGCGCCACGGCCGTCGAAACCGGGTGTCCGCCAAAGGTATAGCCGTGCGGAAAGACGGTGGCGCCGTCGTTGAACGGCTCGAAGAGCCTCTCGCTGGCGATCATCGCGCCCAGCGGTGAATAGCCCGACGTCAGGCCCTTGGCGCAGGTGATCATGTCGGGCACGTAGCCGAAGTCGTCACAGGCGAACATCGATCCGATCCGGCCGAACGCGCAGATCACCTCGTCGGAGACCAGTAGCACGTCGTAGGAGTCGCAGATCTGGCGTACCCGTTCGAAATAGCCGGGGGGAGGCGGGATGGCCCCGCCCGCATTCTGCACCGGCTCCAGGAACACCGCGGCGACCGTCGCCGGGCCTTCGAACTCGATCGCCTCGGCGATCCGGTCGGCAGCCCATTGCCCGAACGCTTTCGGGTCGTCCGCAAACGGCTCCGGTGCGCGGTAGAAGTTCGTGTTGGGCACCCGGAAGCCGCCCGGGGTCACCGGTTCGAACGGTGCCTTGTATGACGGCAGGCCGGTGATCGCCAGGGCGCCCTGGGTGGTGCCGTGGTAGGCGATCGACCGCGAAATCACTTTGTGCTTACCGGGTTTGCCGGTCAGCTTGAAGTACTGCTTGGCCAGCTTCCATGCGGTCTCGACGGCCTCGGTCCCGCCGGTGGTGAAGAACACCCGGTTCAGGTCCCCCGGGGCGTAATGCGCGAGGCGCTCCGCCAGCTCGACCGCGGAGGGGTGCGCGTACCCCCAGAGCGGGAAGTACGCCAGCGTGCTCGCCTGCCGCGCGGCGACCTCGGCGAGCTCGGCGCGGCCGTGGCCGACCTGCACCGTGAACAACCCGGACAGCGCGTCGAGGTAGCTCTTGCCGCGGTCGTCGAAGATGGTCACGCCGTCGCCGCGGACGATGACCGGCGGCGTGATGCCGGCGCCGTGCCGGGCGAAGTGCAGCCACAGGTGTTCTGTCATGTCGACCGTTAGCCTAACGCTCACCGTCACCGCGCTAGGCTCGCGATATGACCGGGACCGAACAGGTCTCACAATTCGAAGCCCTGCGGCCGCACCTCATGGCGGTCGCGTACCGGCTCGTCGGCACGGTGGCCGACGCCGAGGACATCGTGCAGGACGCCTGGCTGCGCTGGGACGGACAGGACGCCGACATCACCGACCTGCGGGCCTGGCTGACCACCGTGGTGAGCCGGCTGGCGCTGGACAAGTTGCGCTCGGCCGCACACCGGCGCGAGACCTACACCGGCAACTGGCTGCCCGAGCCGGTGGTCACCGGCCTCGGCGGCGCCGATCCGTTGTCCGCCGTGGTTTCCCGCGAGGACGCCCGGTTCGCGGCGATGGTGGTGCTGGAACGCCTGTCGCCGGATCAGCGGGTCGCGTTCGTCCTGCACGACGGGTTCGCGGTGCCCTTCGCCGAGGTGGCGGGCGTGCTCGGCACCACCGAGGCCGGCGCCCGTCAGCTGGCCTCGCGGGCCCGCAAGGCGGTTGCGGCCCAGCCGCCACCCAAGCCCGACCCGTCGCACGACGAGGTGGTCGGCCGGCTGATGGCCGCCATGGCCGCCGGCGACCTGGACACCGTGGTCTCGCTGCTCCATCCCGATGTCACGTTCACCGGCGATTCGAATGGCAAGGCGCCCACGGCCGTTCAGGTCATCCACGGCCCGGACAAGGTGGTCCGGTTCATGCTGGGCCTGGCGCAGCGCTACGGACCGGCGATGTTCACCTCGTATCAGCTGGGGCTGGTCAACGGCGAACTCGGCATCTACACCGCGGGCTGTCCGGCGTCCGGTGGATACCGGGAAATGCTGCCGCGGATCACGGCGCTGACCGTGCGCGACGGAAAGGTCTGTGCGCTATGGGATATCGCCAACCCGGACAAGTTCACCGGCTCTCCGCTGCGGCCTCGCTAGCCCACGGCACGCGGCAGGCGTCGCCGGAGTTGAAGCCCTGTTCGGTGATGCCCAGCGCCGTGTTCATCCGGGCCCGCATGTTCTCCACGCCGATCTGGTACGTCAGCTCGATCACCCCGGCGTCGCCGAATCGGGCCCGCAGGTCGGCGACCTGCTCGTCGGTGACGGTGTGCGGATCGGTGGTCATCGCGTCGGCGTAGCGGATCGCGGCGCGCTCGTCGTCGGTGAATGCCGTTGAGGTGGCGTAGTTGTCGATCTCTTCGAGCCGCTCGACGTCGAGGCCGTCGAGGCGCTGCAGCATGGACCCGAAGTCGACGCACCAGGAACAACCGACGCTGCGCGCGGTCCACAACACCGCCAGCTCGCGCACGCCGACCGGCAGCTGCGTGGACGCCCGGTCGATCATCGTCTCGTGCACGGCGCCGGCGACCATCAGCTTGCGATGGTGGGCGGCCACGGTGAACGGTTCGGGGACCTGGCCGTAGCGCCGCTTGGCGATCCGGTACATCGCGCGGGTCAGCAGCCCGGCGCGCTCGGGGGACAGGGGCTCGATGCGGGTTTTCTGTGTCATTCCCCTAAGACGAGACGGGCCGGACAAGTGTGACGGGCGGAATGCGCCCCGTCGGCCGCGGGAGAGTCGTAGCATGCCGCTAGCCACTCGACATCGATGATCAGTGGTTCGCGATGGGGAGCCGACGATGACCGCGCTGTTCAGCCCATGGTGGCGGGCCGATCAGTATGACTGGCTCTCCGGTTACCTCGCCTCGCGGCGCCTCAGCGGCGCCACCCGGGCCGTGATGGCATCCATCGCCGCGTCGATGGTGCTCTGCCTTCTGGCGCTGCTCGCCGGCTCCGATGGTCCCCGCGGACCGGTCCCGGTGGCGATGATGTGGCTTGCCGTCGCCGGCGGGGTGGCGGGCGTTTTGCTGTGGGTATGGCGCTGGCCCACCCGCCGGCAGTCGGTCGCCTTCGCCATGACGTGCAACACCGCCACCGCCCTGGCGTGCCTGGCGCACCCGAACCCGCTGGCCGCGCTGATCGGCTGCGTCGCGTTCGCGACGTTCGGCGCCTACATGGCGTTCTTCCACACCACGGGGTTCGTGCTGTACAACTTCGCGGTCGCCGCCGCCGTCGGCTCCTGGGAGGCGTTGTCGCTGGCCCGAACCGGCCACCCCAGCCTGGCCGGGGTGGACCTGTGGCTCGTGATCGAGGTGAACATCGCCCTACCGCTGGCGATCCGGATCTTGGTGCGCGCCCTGTCGGGGGACCTGCTGACCGCGGACCGCGATCCGTTGACCGGCCTGCTCAACAGGCGCGCATTCCAGCACGAGGCGCTGGGGATGATCGTGGCGCGTCGGGGCATCGACTCACACCTGGTGGTCATGCTGATCGACCTCGACAACTTCAAAGGCCTCAACGACAGGTGTGGTCACGCCGCCGGCGACCACGCGCTGGTCCAGGTCGCCCAGGCGCTGTTGGCCGCGGCGGACGACCAGGCGGTGGTGGCGCGAAGCGGTGGCGAGGAATTTCTCTTGGCGGGCACGTCCGCGGGCTGCAACGCCGAGTCGTTGGCCGCGCGGATGTGCCGGGCGATCGCGGCCTCGACCGCGGGGGTCACCGCCAGCATCGGCACCGCGTGCGCCCGCCTGGACGACACCGCCGTCGAACCGCAGGTTCTTCTGGCCGAGTTGATCACCGCCGCCGACGCGGCGATGTACCAGGCCAAACGGTTGGGCGGCAACCGGTGTAGCCATCACGAGCTCTGTTGACCCGTGCGCATGGTCAGCGCGTGAACATCAGCGCGCGCTTGACCTCCTGGATCGCCTTGGTGATCTGGATGCCGCGCGGGCAGCACTCGGTGCAGTTGAACGTGGTGCGGCAGCGCCACACGCCGTCCACCTCGTTGAGGATGTCGAGGCGCTCGGCGGCGGCCTCGTCGCGGCTGTCGAAGATGAACCGGTGCGCGTTGACGATCGCCGCCGGGCCGTAGTAGCTGCCCTCGTGCCAGAACACCGGGCAGCTGGTGGTGCAGGCCGCGCACAGGATGCACTTGGTGGTGTCGTCGTAGCGGGCGCGGTCGGTGGGGCTCTGAATGCGTTCCCGCGTGGGCGGATTGCCGCTGGTGACCAGGTACGGCTTGACCGCGCGGTAGGCGTCGAAGAACGGCTCCATGTCGACGATCAAATCCTTCTCCACCGGCAGGCCGCGGATCGGCTCGACCGTGATCGTGAGCTGCTTACCCGGCTTCTCGGGCAGCAGGTCGCGCATCAGCACCTTGCAGGCCAGCCGGTTGACGCCGTTGATGCGCATGGCGTCCGAACCACACACCCCGTGGGCGCAGGAGCGCCGGAAGGTCAGCGTCCCGTCCAGGTAGCTCTTGATGTAGATCAGCAGGTTGAGCAGCCGGTCGCTGGGCAGGCATGGAACCCGAAAGCTTTGCCAGCCACCGGTTTTCGCGAAGGCGTCCGGGTCGTCGGGGTTGAACCGGGCGATCTTGAGGGTCACCATCACCGCCCCGTCGGGGATGGGCGGGAGCGGCGGCTCGACACGGGGTGCCTCTTCTTGCTCCAAGGCCTCGCCTGCGGTCATCAGTACTTCCGTTCCTTGGGCTCGTAGCGGGTCTGCACGACGGGCTTGAAGTCCAGCGCGATGTCGCTGAGCAGGTCGGTGCCCTGTTTGTAGGCCATGGTGTGGCGCATGTAGTTGACGTCGTCGCGGTTCGGGTAGTCCTCACGGGCGTGCCCGCCGCGGGATTCCTTGCGGTTCAGCGCGCCCACCACCGTGACCTCGGCCAGTTCCAGCAGGAAGCCCAGCTCGATGGCTTCCAGCAGGTCGCTGTTGTAGCGTTTCCCCTTGTCGTGCACGGTGATTCGGGAGTACCGCTCCTTGAGCGCGTGGATGTCGGTCAGCGCCTGCTTCAGCGTCTCCTCGGTGCGGAACACCGCGGCGTTGTTGTCCATCGACTGCTGCAGCGCGCCGCGGATGTCGGCCACCCGCTCGTTGCCGTGCTCGCTCAGGATGTCGCCCACCCAGCCGACCACCATCGCCTCCGGATTCGGTGGCATGTCGACGAAGTCGTGCCCGCGCGCGTAGTTGACCGCGGCGATGCCGGCGCGGCGGCCGAAGACGTTGATGTCCAGCAGCGAGTTGGTGCCCAGCCGGTTGGCACCGTGCACCGACACGCACGCGCACTCGCCGGCGGCGTAGAGGCCCGGCACCGTGGAGGTGTTGTCCCGCAACACCTGCCCGGTGACGGTGGTGGGGATGCCGCCCATCACGTAGTGGCACGTCGGGTAGACCGGAACCAGCTCGTGCACCGGGTCGACGCCCAGGTAGGTGCGGGCGAACTCGGTGATGTCGGGCAGCTTGGCCTCGAGCACGTCCTCGCCGAGGTGGCGCACGTCGATGTAGACGTAGTCCTTGTGCGGGCCGGCGCCGCGGCCCTCCAAGACTTCCAGCACCATCGAGCGGGCCACGATGTCGCGCGGTGCCAGGTCGACGATGGTCGGGGCGTAACGCTCCATGAAACGCTCACCCTCGCCGTTGAGCAGGCGGCCGCCCTCGCCGCGCACGGCCTCGGAGATCAGGATGCCCAGCCCGGCCAGGCCGGTCGGGTGGAACTGATGAAACTCCATGTCCTCCAACGGAAGTCCCTTGCGGAACACGATGCCGATGCCGTCTCCGGTCAGCGTGTGCGCGTTGGAGGTGGTCTTGTACATCCGGCCCGAACCGCCGGTGGCGATCACCACGGCCTTGGCGTGGAAGACGTGGATCTGGCCGGTGGCCAGCTCGTAGGCCACCACCCCGGTGGCCACCGGCCCGCTCGGCGTCTCGGTGAGCACCAGGTCCAGCGCGTAGAACTCGTTGAAGAACTGCACGTCGTGCTTGACGCAGTTCTGGTACAGCGTCTGCAGGATCATGTGCCCGGTGCGGTCGGCGGCGTAGCACGCCCGGCGCACCGGGGCCTTGCCGTGCTCGCGGGTGTGCCCGCCGAAGCGGCGCTGGTCGATGCGGCCCTCGGGGGTGCGGTTGAACGGCATCCCCATCTTCTC
>NZ_LZJG01000086.1:0-5094 GCF_001667785.1 Mycobacterium sp. E3247
GCAAGATCAGCCAGCGCAACTTCGGCGGGCACACCTACCCGCGGCTGGCGCACGTCGGTGACCGCACCGGCCTGGAGCTGATCCGCACCATGCAGCAGAAGATCGTCTCGCTGCAGCAGGAGGATCACGCCGAGCTCGGCGACTACGAGGCGCGCATCAAGGTGTTCGCCGAGTGCACCATCACCGAACTGATCAAGGACGGTGACGCGATCGCCGGCGCGTTCGGCTACTGGCGCGAGACGGGCCAGTTCGTCCTGTTCGAGGCGCCCGCGGTGGTCCTGGCCACCGGCGGCATCGGCAAGTCGTTCAAAGTCACCTCGAACTCCTGGGAGTACACCGGCGACGGGCACGCCCTGGCCCTGCGGGCCGGCGCATCGCTGATCAACATGGAGTTCGTCCAGTTCCACCCCACGGGCATGGTGTGGCCGCCCAGCGTGAAGGGGATCCTGGTCACCGAGGGCGTTCGCGGCGACGGCGGGGTGCTGAAGAACTCTGACAACAAGCGGTTCATGTTCGACTACATCCCGCCGGTGTTCAAGGGCCAGTACGCCGAGACCGAGCAAGAGGCCGACCAGTGGCTCAAGGACAACGACTCGGCCCGCCGGACCCCCGACCTGCTGCCCCGCGATGAGGTCGCGCGCGCGATCAACTCGGAGGTCAAGGCCGGCCGCGGCAGCCCGCACGGCGGCGTGTTCCTGGACATCGCGTCCCGGTTGACGCCCGAGGAGATCAAGCGGCGGCTGCCGTCGATGTACCACCAGTTCAAGGAGCTGGCCGGCGTCGACATCACCAAGGAGCCGATGGAAGTCGGACCCACGTGCCACTACGTGATGGGCGGCGTCGAGGTGGACGCCGACACCGGTGCGGCGACCGTCCCGGGCCTGTTCGCGGCCGGCGAGTGCTCCGGCGGCATGCACGGGTCCAACCGCCTGGGCGGCAATTCGCTGTCGGACCTGCTCGTCTTCGGCCGGCGGGCCGGGCTGGGCGCGGCCGACTACGTGCGCGCGCTCAGCAGCCGCCCGACCATCTCGGCCGACGCCGTCGAGACCGCGGCGAAGCGGGCGCTGTCCCCGTTCGAGGGACCGGCCAACGGCGCCGCGGCGGAGAACCCCTACACGCTGCAGCTCGAGCTGCAGCAGTCGATGAATGACCTGGTGGGCATCATCCGCAAGGCCGACGAGGTCTCCGAGGCGCTCTCCCGCCTGGACAAGCTGCGCGAGCGGTTCAAGAACATGCACGTCGAGGGCGGTCGCCAGTACAACCCCGCCTGGAACCTCGCCATCGACCTGCGCAACATGCTGCTGGTCAGCGAGTGCGTCGCCAAGGCCGCGCTGGAGCGAACCGAGAGCCGCGGCGGCCACACCCGCGACGACCACCCGTCGATGGATTCGGGCTGGCGCAAGGTGCTGCTGGTCTGCCGGGCAGTCGCCGAGCCCGGCGACCTGGAAGCAGCCGTGATCCCGGACATCAGCATCACCCGCAAGGACCAGGTGCCGATGCGGCCGGATCTGCTGGAGCTCTTCGAGATCTCCGAGCTGGAGAAGTACTACACCGACGACGAGCTGGCCGAGCATCCAGGACGGAGAGGCTAATGACCTACAACGCGACCATGCGTGTGTGGCGCGGTGACGATGCCAGCGGCGCGCTGCAAGACTTCACGGTTGAGGTCAACGAGGGCGAGGTGGTGCTCGACATCATCCATCGCCTGCAACAGACCCAGACGCCCGACCTCGCGGTGCGATGGAACTGCAAGGCGGGCAAGTGCGGCTCCTGCTCGGCGGAGATCAACGGGGTGCCGCGGTTGCTGTGCATGACCCGGATGTCCACGTTCGCCGAGGACGAGGTCGTGACGGTCACGCCGCTGCGCACCTTCCCGGTGATCCGGGACCTGGTCACCGACGTCTCCTTCAACTACGAGAAGGCGCGTGAGATCCCCGCCTTCGCGCCGCCGAAGGATCTGCAGCCGGGCGAGTACCGGATGGCGCAGGCCGATGTGCAGCGGTCGCAGGAGTTCCGCAAGTGCATCGAGTGCTTCCTGTGTCAGAACGTGTGCCACGTGATCCGCGACCACGAGGAGAACAAGAAGGCGTTCGCCGGGCCGCGTTTCCTGATGCGCATCGCCGAGCTCGAGATGCACCCGCTGGACACGCTGGACCGGCGCAACCAGGCGCAGGAGGAGCACGGCCTGGGCTACTGCAACATCACCAAGTGCTGCACCGAGGTCTGCCCGGAGAACATCAAGATCACCGACAACGCGCTGATCCCGATGAAAGAGCGGGTCGCCGACCGCAAGTACGACCCCGTGGTGTGGTTGGGCAACAAGCTGTTCCGGCGCTGAGGCGTTAGCGCGCCCGGCACGCCGGGTACCCGCATATCACCCCGTCGGGCCCGAACCCGACGGTCTGCCCCCAACCGAAAAGCAGTGTGGACGATATGCGAGAAACCACCAGCGTCAATGAAATTCGAACCGCGATCCGGGAGATGTCCATGCGCGCCGATCTCGCGCGCAAGGAAGGCCGCCCCGACGACGCCGCCGAGATCGAGCGGCGGATTGCGGGCTATCGGGCCGAGCTCAGCCGCCGACCCTAGCCCGGTCAGGCGCCGAGGCGCCGGAACACGCTGCGGTGAAACACGATCGGCGCCACCTCGGCGTCGATGGTCACCTCGTTGACCCGCAGCACCACGATGGTGTGATCCCCCGCCGGGATCAGCTGCTCGACCGCGCTCTCCAGCCACAGGCCGGTGCCCTTGATGAAGACCGCCCCGCTGTCCCTGGACACCGTCTCCAGGCCGGCGAACCTGTCGCCGGTCTTGGCGGCCAGGGTCCGCGCCGCCTCGTCATGAGCCTCGCCGAGCACGCTGATGCCCAGCATGGGCAGGTCCTTGAGCTTGGGCCACGTCGTCGACGTGTTCTGCACGCAGAACGACACCAGCGGCGGGTCCAGCGAGACGGGGACGAAGGTGCTCGCCGCGAGGCCCTCCCGGGTGCCCAGGACCTCCGCGGCGATGGCGACCACCCCCGACGGGAAGTGGCCGAAGGCCTCGCGAAGTGTGGACGGTGTCAGGTTCTTGTTCGAGTTCACCGGAATTCATTCGCCCCTTGAGCCGAGAACGGGATTCTCGTCCCCGACCCTACCTGGCGAATACCCGTGCGCTGAAGCCACATCGGGGTGCGCGCGCAGCCTGCTCTTCCAGGCGTTGCGGCCGTAGACGGAGAAGATCGGATCCGAGGGGTCGACCACCCGGCCTGCGCGTGCCCGCAGCTCGGCCGGCAGCGTCAGCACCGGGATCCGCGCGTCCAATCGTGGGTTGAAGAAATAGGGCACCGAGATCCGTTCCGCCTGCTGCGCGTCCAGGGTCACCCGGTGCTCGGTGGCCCGCAGGTAACCGCCCGTGGCCACCTCGAGCAGCTCGCCGATGTTGACGACGAAGGCGCCGTCGGCGGGCGGCACGTCGATCCAGTCCTGGGTTCCGGGGCGGCGCACCTGCAGGCCCCGGCTGCCGGGTTCGGCCAGCAGCAGCGTGAGCACCCCGGCGTCCTTGTGCGGGCCGACCCCCTGCGGCGAGGCGGCGCTCCGCGGGTAGCGCACGATCTTGATCAGCGTGGCGGGGGTTTCGGCGAAGGCGGGGTCGAAGACGTCCGGCGAACTTCCCAGGGAGGCCGCCCAGTGCCGGAGCAGCGTGCGCGCCACCGCGGACAGCGCCGCGTCCCACTCGGCGACGATGCCAGGCAGCTCGGGCAGCGCGGCCGGCCACTGGTTGGGCCCCTGCAACCACAGGTAGTCCGGCTTACCCGGGCCCCCGACGGGTGCCCGCTCCGGTCCGATGTCGATCTGCTCCCGCCAGTCCGTCTGCCCCCGGGTCAGCTCGCCGCCCAGCCGGGTGTAGCCGCGGAAGTGCGGGCTGCGCGCCATCGCGACCGCGTCCTTCTCGGGCTGGGGCAGCTCGAACAGCCGCCGCGCCACCCCCAGCAGCCTGCGGGTGAGCTCGTCGGGCACGCCGTGGCCGGTCAGGTAGAAGAAGCCCACCTCGTGCGCGGCCTCGCGCAACCCCCGCCGCAACGGGGCCGCCGACGTGCGCAGATCCACTACGGGCAGGGTGGTGATGCATCCCATAGTTTCAGATCCGTTTCGTTATCGCCGCAGGTCAGAGGCGCCACATCGGCTCCCCAACCGGTTGGTTAATTAGACGATGAAATCTAGCTCACATTGACTTGCGTTGAACTAACCGAGAGCGATATTTTAGCGGTGTTACTGGTGGGTAACTTAGACCTAGTACCCAACCATTCGAGTGGCATTCTCAACGAGGAGGAACCGTAGTGAGCCACTACAAGAGCAACGTCCGTGACCAGGTGTTCAACCTGTTCGAGGTCCTGGGCGTTGAGAAGGCTTTGGGCGCCGGCGACTACAGCGATCTGGATGTCGACACCGCCCGCGAGATGCTGTCGGAGATCAGCCGGCTGGCCGAGGGGCCCATCGCCGAGTCGTTCGTCGAGGGCGACCGCAATCCCCCGGTATTCGACCCGAAAACCCACTCGGTGACGCTGCCGGAGTCGTTCAAGAAGTCCGTCCGCGCCGTCACCGAGGCCGGTTGGGACAAGGTCGGCATCGACGAGGTCCTCGGCGGCATGCCGATGCCCCGGGCGCTGGTGTGGGCCCTGCACGAGCACCTGCTGGGCGCCAACCCCGCCGTCTGGATGTACGGCGGCGGCGCCGGCTTCGCCAACATCCTCTACCACCTGGGCACCGAGGAGCAGAAGAAGTGGGCCGTGATCTGCGCCGAGCGCGGCTGGGGCTCCACCATGGTGCTCACCGAGCCGGACGCCGGTTCCGACGTCGGCGCCGGGCGGACCAAGGCGATCAGGCAGGCCGACGGCTCCTGGCACATCGACGGCGTGAAGCGGTTCATCACGTCCGCGGACTCCGGTGACCTGTTCGAGAACATCTTCCACCTGGTGCTGGCCCGCCCCGAGGGCGCGGGTCCGGGGACCAAGGGCCTGTCGCTGTTCTTCGTGCCGAAGTTCCTGTTCGACTTCGAGACCGGCGAGCTGGGCGAGCGCAACGGCGTCTTCGTCACCAACGTCGAGCACAAGAT
>NZ_LZJG01000087.1:0-2455 GCF_001667785.1 Mycobacterium sp. E3247
GGCAGCGTGCACAGGTCGAACAGGTACATCGCCAAAGGATCGTCCACCTTCTCGCCCAGCGGGAAGGCGGTGGTCGGGGTCGCGGGCGACACGACCACGTCGACGGACTCGTACGCCTTGTCGAGGTCCCGGGCGATCAGCGTGCGCACCTTCTGCGCCTGGTTGTAATAGGCGTCGTAGTAACCGGCCGACAGCGCGTAGGTGCCGATCATGATGCGCCGCTTGACTTCCGGCCCGAAACCGGCGGCGCGCGTCAGCGCCATCACCTCCTCGGCACTGTGCGTCCCGTCGTCGCCGACGCGCAGCCCGTAGCGCATGGCGTCGAAGCGGGCCAGGTTGCTCGACACCTCCGACGGCAGGATCAGGTAGTAGGCCGCCAACGCGTATTCGAAGTGCGGGCAGTCGACTTCACTCACCTCGGCACCCAGCTCGGTCAGCCGCTCGACGGCCGCCTCGAACGAGGCGTGCACACCGGGCTGGTAGCCCTCCCCGCGCAGCTGCTTGACCACCCCCACGCGCACGCCGCGCAGGTCACCGGCAGCGCCGGCTTTGGCGGCGCCGACGACGTCGGGCACCGCCGCCTCGACGGACGTGGAGTCGCGGTGGTCATGCCCGGCGATCACCTGGTGCAGCAGCGCGGTGTCCAGCACGGTGCGCGCGCACGGGCCGCCCTGGTCCAGGGACGAGGCGCAGGCCACCAGGCCGTAGCGCGACACGGTGCCGTAGGTCGGTTTGACGCCGACGGTCGCGGTCAGCGCCGCCGGCTGCCGGATGGAGCCGCCGGTGTCGGATCCGATGGCCAGCGGCGCCTGGAACGCGGCCAACGCCGCCGCGCTGCCGCCGCCGGATCCGCCGGGCACCCGGTCGAGGTTCCACGGGTTACGGGTGGGGCCGTAGGCGGAGTTCTCCGTCGACGAACCCATCGCGAACTCGTCCATGTTGGTCTTGCCCAGGATCGGGATGCCCGCGGCGCGCAACCGCGTGGTGACGGTGGCGTCGTATGGGGAACGCCAGCCCTCGAGGATCTTGGAACCGCAGGTGGTGGGCATGTCGACGGTGGTGAACACGTCTTTGAGCGCCAGCGGCACCCCCGCCAGCGCCGACGGCAGCCGCTCCCCCGCGGCCACCGCCTCGTCGACCACCGCCGCCGCCCCCAGCGCCTCGTCGGCGGCCACGTGCAGGAAGGCGTGGTACTGGTCGTCCGTCGCCGCGATCTGGTCCAGGCACGCCTGCGTGACCTCGACCGACGACAGCTCCTTGGCGGCGATCCGGGCGGCCAGGGTCGCGGCGTCGGATCGGATGACCTCGTTCACTCGCTGTCTCCCAGGATCTGCGGCACCGCGAAACGGCCGTCGGCGGCCTCGGGCGCCGCGGCCAGCGCCTCGGCCTGGGTGAGGCAGGGTGTCGGCTCGTCCGGGCGGGTGACGTTGACGTCCTTGAGCGGGTTGCCGGTCGCTTCGACGCCGGTGACGTCGACCGCCTGCACCTGGCTGACGTGGGTCAGGATGGCGTCGAGCTGACCGGCGAAGCTGTCCAGCTCGCTGTCGGTCAGCGCCAGCCGGGACAGCCGGGCCAGGTGCGCCACCTCGTCGCGGGAGATCTGAGACACGACAGGAAAGCCTAACGCGCTTGTTCGGGCGAGCGCCGGGCACTCGGCCCCGGCGAGCGTTGGCCGTCGTACCGAGCCGAAATGCCGTCGACACATGGCTGTGTCACAGTGTTGGCCGTGCCGTCCTATCTGTTGCGCATCGAGCTGGTCGACCGCCCGGGCAGCCTGGGCTCGCTGGCGGTGGCGCTCGGCTCCGCGGGCGCCGACATCTTGTCGCTCGACGTGGTGGAGCGCAGCTCGGGCTACGCGATCGACGACCTGGTGATCGAGTTGCCGCCGGGGGCGATGCCGGACACGCTGATCACCGCCGCGGAGTCGCTCTCGGGTGTGCGGGTGGAGAGCGTGCGTCCGCACACCGGGTTGCTGGAGGCGCATCGGGAGCTGGAGCTGCTCGACCACGTCGCCGCGGCCGTCGACAAGTCGTCGCGGTTGCAGGCCCTGGCCAACGAGGCGCCCCGGGTGCTGCGCGTCAGCTGGTGCTCGGTGCTGCGTAGTGCGGGCGATCGGGTGGAGCGCCTGGCCGTCAGCGCGGGTGCGCCCGAGACGCCGGCGGCTTCCGCCCCGTGGCTGCCCATCGACCGCGCCGCGACGCTGGACAGCTCCGGCGACTGGGTGCCGCAGGCGTGGCGCGACATGGACACCACGATGGTCGCCGCGCCGCTGGGCGATCCGCACATGGCGGTGGTGCTGGGGCGACCGGGCCCCGAATTCCGGCCCTCGGAGGTGGCTCGCCTGGGCTATCTGGCCGGGATCGTGGCCACCATGCTGCGCTAGCTGTACTGACCACGGACGTTGGTGACGGCGTGGCGTGGTGACATGACGAAGACCTCCGAGTGAAGTGCGAGC
>NZ_LZJG01000088.1:0-816 GCF_001667785.1 Mycobacterium sp. E3247
CAGGACGCGACCATGCTGACCCTCATCGAGCACGGGACCGAGGAGCAGAAGCAGCGCTACCTGGTCCCGCTGGTCAACGGCGATATCCGGGTCTGCTTTGCCATGACCGAAAGAGCCGCCGGCGCCGATGCCACCGGCATGCAGACCAGCGCGGTGCGCGAGGGCGATAATTGGATCCTCAATGGCGAAAAGTGGTTCACCTCCGCCGCTTCCATCTCACAACTGGCATTGGTCATGGCGAAGACCGATCCCGACGCGCCGCGCCATCGCCAGTACACGACGTTTCTCGTCGAGTTGCCCAATCCTGGCTTCGAGATCATCCGCAACATTCCGGTTATGGGAGAGACCGACGTGCCGGCCTTCCACGGTGAGGTGACCATGGGTCACGCGGAAGTCCGCATCCGCGACCTAGTGGTCCCCGACGAGAACATTCTCGGCGGCCGTGGCGAGGGCTTTGCGATGGGGCAGCATCGGCTCGGATACGGCCGGCTCCGGCACGGGATGTGGAGCGTGGCCAAAGCTCAGGCAGCCTTGGATATGGCCACCGCACGTGCGTGCGAGCGTGTCACCTTCGGCAAGCGCGTCGCCGATCGGCAAGGCATCCAGTGGATGCTCGCCGATTGCGCCGAGAAGCTCTACATCACGCGACTGATGATCCTGCACCTGGCCTACAAAATGGAGCACGGGCACGACCTGCGCATCGAGAACTCGATGGCCAAAACCTATATCGCCAACATGCTGATCGAGGTGATCGACACGGCGTTGCAGATACACGGGTCCTTGGGCTACACCCACGACCTGCCGTTGGCGGCCCGG
>NZ_LZJG01000089.1:0-4849 GCF_001667785.1 Mycobacterium sp. E3247
GCTGGTCGACGGGCCGGTATTCGCCGGGGGCGACCTCACGCTCGGCCCGGCGGTGCTGCAGCTGCAGGAACCGCACCACCAGGTGCAACTCCCGCGCGCCCTGGACCAGGAACTGCGCCGCCAGGGTGGCGTCCTCGCCCAGGCCCGCGTCCGCGGCCCCGGGCGGTCCCAGAACGCCGAACTGCCAGCGGGATTGGTTCTTGCTCGACGTTCCGCGATACGGATAGAGCAGGTAGCCCTCGTAGAGCACCGCGTCGGCGACGGCGCGGGCCCGGTCCGCGGTCACCGCGCCGTCTCCCGGTCCGCGTCCAGCAGGGAGGTGATCGCGTGGTCGAGATCGAGCAGCCCGTGGGCCGACTTGTAGGCCGCCAGCGCGGCGATCGTCTCGTGGTTCAGCCGCAGCCATCCGGCGTTCGGGTAGTGCTGGGCGATCAGCTGCCGCCAGACCGCGACCGGCATGTCGTAGCGGTCTTCGCAGTCCCACGGGATCTGCTGGACGGAGAACCCGCGGTCGGACCGGACGAAAATCGTTCCGCTGAACAGGAATTGGAGGGCCACGGCGCCGTCACGCAGTGCGTGCAGGTATTTGGCGGCGGTGACCTCGAAGTCGTAGGTGCACTCCAGCGGCAGGGCGACGGTCGTGTTGCCGGTGAAGCCCTGGACCATCGCGGTGCAGTGCTGCCAGAGGAAGGTGCGCTGGGTGCTCGCCCAGCGTTCGCGCGGCCCGAACAGGTCCGTCAGGCCGGCCGCCTCGTCGTCGGAGTACGACCGCCGCAGCGGCTCGATGCGGACCTGGCAGCGCAGGGCGATCGCGTGCACCGGGTCCCCGCCGTCAGCGCCGCCGGTGGCCACGGCGACCCGCGCCGTCAGCACCGGCGTGACGGCGTACGGTTCGGGCGCCACGTCAAGGACCGAGAAGTCGATGTCCATCATGGCGGTGTCTTGACTGCGCGGGCCTCGAGGCGGGAGAAGAAGCCGTCGATGAACTCACGGGCCTCCTGCCCCCCGTCGAACCCGCGCCACAGCAGGCGAAGCCGCCCGACGAATTCGTAGCAGGCGTCGATGGGAACGAGATAGCTTTGCGGCGAACCGGATTCGGGGACGCGCACCAGGAGCGCCTCCACGTCGTCCGTCAGCAGGCCCACCCGGGCGTCGGCGCCGCTGAGCGCGTCCCACACGTCGAGGGCGAGCTCGGATTCGCACGCCCCGGCCGGTCCGGGGTAGAAGGCGACGGTGCGCCCCAGGGCCGAGTTGGTGAAGAAGAACGCGACCCCCACCGGGATTTGCAGTGCCTCCCAGGCGCGCCGGTCCAGCGCGAAGTCGGGGAAGGACAGATACCGGTCGGGCACCGCGCGGTAGCGCAGTTCGGCACGGGAGTCGGTGAACAGCAGGTAGCAGGCGCGGCACACGCACATCAGCTGCCGGTCGGCCACATTGACCACGTGCTGATGCTCGTCGGCGACCGATTCCGAGCACATCTCGCAGCGCTCACCGGCCGGTTCGGGGGCCGGCCGGTTGCTGCGGATCCGGGTGAGGACCTCGTACGGGGTCGTCATGCCGGGGCTCCCATCGCTTGCGCCGGCTCCCGGGCCGGCAACGCCACCGACAGCACGCCGTCGCGGGCCAACAGGGGCAGGGGATCCAGGTGCGCGCCGTTCACGCCGGCCCCGGCATGTACGGCGTCGAAGTCCGTCTGACAGCGGGGGCAACGCAGTTGCGTCCCATACAGTTTCGCACCGGCCAGGGTGGCGTCACACACCGGGCAATGGTCCCGGTACGCGAAAGTCTGATCGCCGACCCGGCACGCCAGCACGGTGGTCGCGTCGACTCGATAGCCCGCCACCTCCCCGGGTGCCAGGTCGGCCAGCTCGGGCGCCGGATGCCAGCTGCCGGAGCCGTTGGAATGCACGCGCGCCAGCAGCGATTCGGCCGGGATGACGGTCGTGGTGCCGGGCTCGGCCGCCACCACCTCGATCGAGGAGATCTCGGGGGCCGCGGCGCGCACCGCGTCCTCGACGGCCAACTCCAGCGTCACCGCCGACGACGGACAGCTCTTGCAGCTGCCTTTGAAAGCGAGGAGCACGGCAACACCTTCGGGCCTCTCCGTCACTTCGATCAGGTCCACGTCCCCGCCGTGCGAGCCCAGGTACGGCCGCACCCGGTCGAGCGCGTCGGACACCCGGCGGCGGACGTCGTGCGGGTGCAGGCCATGGATCAAGAGCAGGCTGGCCACCAGGTCGTCGGTGGCCAGCCGCTCGGCCAGGCCGGGGCCTGGACCGTCCTGAGCCAACAGCATGATCCGCTCCAGCCCGGCCCCGTAGAGCCCGACCACCTCGCGGACCAGCTGCCGGGCGCGTTCCTGCGCGGCCGCACCGCCCGCTGCACAGGAGTCCAGCAGGGTCTGGATCCGATCGCCCGCTGTGCGCCATTGCGCGTCGTTGTCGCCAAGGGTTTCCGGGCGATCCACCATCTGCTCACCGCGTTGCTGGTGATGACCCGCCGCGCCCGGCTTCGCCGCCCTTGCGATCATCACTGCCCGACGGGTGACTGTGTCGGCGTGTGCAGTCTGTCCAGGGTCTTGCCCTTACCCAGATACATGTGCACGCCACAGGGCAGGCACGGGTCGAAGCTGCGCACCGTGCGCATGACGTCGATACCCTTGAAGTTCTCGCGGCTGTTCTCCTCGAAGATCGGCTGGCCCTGCACCGCGTCCTCGTACGGCCCCGGCGTGCCGTAGCTGTCGCGCGGGTTGGCGTTCCACGGGGTGGGCGGGTACGGGTGGTAGTTGGCGATCTTGCCGTCCCGGATCACCAGGTGGTGGCTGAGCACGCCGCGCACCGCCTCGGTGAATCCGCAGCCGATGGCCTCGTCGGGCACCTCGAAGCGCTCCCACGTCTTGGTGCGGCCGGCCCGGATCTCCTCGAGCGCCTTCTCGGCGAAGTGCAGCGCGCAGGCCGCCGCGTAGGCCTGGAAGTAGGTGCGCGCCCGGTCGCGTTCGATCGTGTTGCTGCCGTACTTGGGTACCTTCCACTCGAACTCGACCGGGCCCTTGAGCGCGGTCTTCGGCAGGCTGATCTTGACGCTGTTGCCGGTGGCCTTGACGTAGCCGATGTCGACCAGCCCGGCCAGCGCGGTCGCCCACAGCCGCGCCAGCGGGCCGCCGCCGGTGTCCAGCGCCAGGTGGTCCTTGCCGTCGAACCAGCGCGGCGACATCACCCAGCTGTACTTGCCGCCGTCCATGTCGCGCTTCTGCGGGTGCGGGTTGGTGTGCTGGTTCCACGGGTGGCGCCGGTCCACCGCGTTGCCCAGCGGATCGGTCTTGACGAACATCTCCTGATCGGTCCAGTCGTCGTAATACGAACTGCCCAAAAGGATCCGGATGCCTAGGTTGATGTCCACCAGCGAGTGGGTGACGAGTTTTCCGTCGACCACCACGCCCGGGGTCACGAACATGGCGTTGCCCCAGCGCTCCATGTCCTTGTATGCGAAGTTGCACACCTCGGGATCCTGGAAGGAGCCCCAGCAGCCGAGCAGGGTGCGGCGCAGCCCGACCTTCTCATACCCGGGCAGCGCCTCGTAGAAGAAGTCGAACAGATCGTCGTGCATCGGCACGACCTTCTTCATGAACTCGACATAGCGCATCAGCCGCGTCATGTAATCGGTCATCAGCTGGATGGTCGCGACCGTGCCGACGCCGCCGGGGTACAGCGTGGAGGGGTGCACGTGGCGACCCTCCATGAGGCAGAACATCTCTCGCGTCCAGCGGCTGACCGCCAGCGCCTCGCGGTAGAACTCGCCGGTGAACGGGTTCAGCGAGCGCATGATGTCGGCGATCGTCCGGTACCCGTGCGCCCCGGCCTGCGGCGCGGGCGTCTTCTCCGCCAGCGAAAGCACGCTCGGGTTGGTCTCGGAGACCATCTTCTCGCAGAAGTCCACGCCGACCAGGTTCTCCTGGAAGATGTTGTGGTCGAACATGTATTCCGCGGCCTCGCCCAGGTTGACGATCCACTCGCCGAGATGCGGCGGCTTGACCCCGTACGCCATGTTCTGCGCGTAGCACGAGCAGGTGGCGTGATTGTCGCCGCAGATGCCGCAGATGCGGCTGGTGATGAAGTGGGCGTCGCGAGGATCCTTGCCCTTCATGAAGATCGAGTAGCCGCGGAAGATCGACGAGGTGCTGTGGCACTCGACGACCTCACGATTCTCGAAGTCGATCTTGGTGTAGATGCCCAGGCTGCCCACGATCCTGGTGATGGGGTCCCAGGCCATGTCGACCAGTTGGCCGGGTTCGCGGTTGGCGTGGGTGGGCTCCGGAATGATGGTTGTCATCGCGCTACTTCTTCCCGCTGTGGGCCGTTGGGCCTGAGGGCTGGAGATGGTGAGGACGAAGCGCGCCGAGCTGGTAGGCGACCTACCAGGTCCGGCGCGCCCCGGTGGTAAGTTGGTTCCCGCTGTGGCGCCACCGCGGTTCCTTGTCGACGGTGCGCGCGGTGATACCCCGCAAGCTGCGAATCACGGTTCCGTACAGGCCGACCGCGGTGCTGGACAGCTTGCCGCCCGGCGGCTCGTCCATGAACGGCATGAACTTGTCGGGGAAGCCCGGCATGGTGCACCCGATGCAGATGCCGCCGACGTTCGGGCAGCCGCCGACACCGTTGATCCACCCGCGCTTGGGCACGTTGCACTTCACGACCGGACCCCAACAGCCAAGCTTGACAATGCATTTGGGTGACCCGTATTCGGTGGCGAAGTCACCTTGCTCGTAGTAGCCGGCGCGGTCACAGCCCTCGTGGACGGTGTTGCCGAACAACCACTTGGGGCGCAGCGCGTCGTCGAGCGGGATCATCGG
>NZ_LZJG01000090.1:0-678 GCF_001667785.1 Mycobacterium sp. E3247
ATGCAGACCAGCGCGGTGCGCGAGGGCGATAATTGGATCCTCAACGGCGAGAAGTGGTACACCTCAGGGGCGTCCATCTCACAACTGGCATTGGTCATGGCGAAGACCGATCCCGACGCGCCGCGCCATCGCCAGTACACGACGTTTCTCGTCGAGTTGCCCAATCCTGGCTTCGAGATCATCCGCAACATTCCGGTTATGGGAGAGACCGACGTGCCGGCCTTCCACGGTGAGGTGACCATGGGTCACGCGGAAGTCCGCATCCGCGACCTAGTGGTCCCCGACGAGAACATTCTCGGCGGCCGTGGCGAGGGCTTTGCGATGGGGCAGCATCGGCTCGGATACGGCCGGCTCCGGCACGGGATGTGGAGCGTGGCCAAAGCTCAGGCAGCCTTGGATATGGCCACCGCACGTGCGTGCGAGCGTGTCACCTTCGGCAAGCGCGTCGCCGATCGGCAAGGCATCCAGTGGATGCTCGCCGATTGCGCCGAGAAGCTCTACATCACGCGACTGATGATCCTGCACCTGGCCTACAAAATGGAGCACGGGCACGACCTGCGCATCGAGAACTCGATGGCCAAAACCTATATCGCCAACATGCTGATCGAGGTGATCGACACGGCGTTGCAGATACACGGGTCCTTGGGCTACACCCACGACCTGCCGTTGGCGGCCTGG
>NZ_LZJG01000091.1:0-10383 GCF_001667785.1 Mycobacterium sp. E3247
CGCCGCCAACGAGGGCGCGGTGTCCCGCTTCGAGCAGACCCGGGCGATCTTCTCCGAGTGCGGCGCCGACCCGGCCCGGGTGCAGCCGGTCAGCACCGCCGAGTTTCCCCGCCCCGCGCCGCGCCCCAGCTACTCCGCGCTGTCGGGGCGGGAGTCCGCCGCGGCGGGCCTGCGGCCGTTGAGGTCGTGGCGCGCCGCACTTGTCGCGGCGCTGGCCGCCGCCGATCGACCGTTACCCTCTACGCGTGACTGACGTCCTGCCGGTCGTGACGGTGACCTACTCACCGGGCCCACACCTCGAGCGATTCCTGGCCTCGTTGTCGCTGGCCACCGAGCGGCCCGTGTGCGTGGTGATGGCCGACAACGGCTCCACCGACGGGACCCCGCAGGCCGCGGTCGAGCGCTACCCCAACGTGCGGCTGTTCCACACCGGGGCCAATCTCGGCTACGGGACCGCGGTCAACCGCGCGGTCGCCCAGCTCGCCGAGACGCCGGACGTCGACGACGACTGGGTGATCGTGGCCAACCCGGACGTGCAGTGGGGGCCGGGCAGCATCGACGCGCTGCTGGAGGCCGCCACCCGGTGGCCGCGCGCCGGGGCGCTGGGCCCGCTCATCCGTGATCCCGACGGTTCGGTGTACCCGTCGGCGCGCCACCTGCCGAGCCTGGTCCGCGGCAGCATGCACGCCGTCATCGGGCCCATCTGGAAGCGCAACCCGTGGACGGCGGCCTACCGCCAGGAGCGGCTGGAGCCCACCGAACGCCCGGTCGGCTGGCTGTCCGGGTCGTGCCTGCTGGTCCGCCGGTCCGCCTTCGCCCAGGTCGGCGGGTTCGACGAGCGTTACTTCATGTACATGGAAGACGTCGACCTCGGGGACCGGCTCGGCCGGGCCGGCTGGCTGAGTGTCTACGTGCCGTCGGCCGAGGTGCTGCACCACAAGGGGCACTCCACCGGGGACGACCCGGCGAGCCACCTGGCGGCCCACCACAAGAGCACCTATATGTTCCTGGCCGACCGGCATTCGGGGTGGTGGCTGGCGCCGCTGCGCTGGGCGCTGCGGGCCGCGCTGGCGCTGCGTTCCCGCCTGATGGTGCGTGGGGCGCTGCGCACTCGGAGACGGAAACTGGCGGAAGGGCGGCGCGCAGATGGCTAACCCACAAGTCGATGCCGTGATCCTCGTCGGCGGCAAGGGCACCCGGCTTCGGCCGCTGACGCTGTCGGCGCCCAAGCCCATGCTGCCCACCGCCGGGCTGCCGTTCCTGACGCACTTGCTGTCGCGCGTCGCCGCGGCGGGCATCGAGCACGTCATCCTGAGCACCTCGTATCAGGCCGCCGTGTTCGAGGCCGAGTTCGGCGACGGGTCCAAGCTGGGCCTGCAGATCGAATACGTCACCGAGGACCGGCCGCTGGGGACCGGCGGGGGCATCGCCAACGTCGCCGACCACCTGCGCCACGACACCGTGATGGTGTTCAACGGCGACGTCCTGTCGGGTGCCGACCTGGGCCAGATGCTCGACTTCCATCGCAGCAACCGGGCCGACGTCACCCTGCACCTGGTCCGCGTGGGCGACCCGCGGGCCTTCGGCTGCGTGACCACCGACGAAACCGGCCGGGTCACCGCCTTCTTGGAGAAGACGCAGGATCCGCCGACCGATCAGATCAACGCCGGCACCTACGTGTTCGCGCGCGACATCATCGACCGCATCCCGCGCGGGCGCGAGGTGTCGGTCGAGCGCGAGGTGTTCCCCGCATTGCTCGCCGATCCGGACGTCAAGGTGTGCGGCTACGTCGACGCCACCTACTGGCGGGATATGGGCACACCGGAGGACTTCGTCCGGGGATCGGCGGACCTGGTGCGCGGCATCGCGCCGTCGCCGGCCCTGCACGGCCACCGCGGCGAGCAGCTGGTGCACGACGGCGCGGCGGTGTCGCCGGGCGCGGTGCTGGTCGGCGGAACCGTCGTCGGGCGGGGCGCCGAGATCGGACCCGGCGTCCGGCTGGACGGCGCCGTGATCTTCGACGGCGTCAAGGTCGAAGCGGGCAGCGTGATCGAGCGCTCCATCATCGGCTTCGGTGCGCGCATCGGTCCGCGCGCGCTGATCCGAGACGGCGTGATCGGTGACGGCGCCGACATCGGCGCGCGCTGCGAGTTGCTGCGCGGCGCCCGCGTGTGGCCGGGGGTGTCGATTCCCGACGGCGGCATCCGCTATTCCAGCGACGTCTAGGTCGCCTCTTTTCGCCGAGATCGACGCTACCGTGCCGTCCACTCGAACTTCTTCGCGCTGGCGTCGATCTCGGTGAGCCTGTCGGTGGTTGCGTCCACCATCTCCTCATGGGGGAGGTGTTCTCGGGCAGCGATGCGATCGCGGCTGCCGCATTGAACGAGTACCAGCTGCGCCGGTGGTATAGGCCGATCTTTCGCGACGTCTACATCCCGAAGCGGCAGGAGCCGTCGTTGGATGACCGCATCTTTGGCGCCTGGCTCTGGTCGCGCCGGCGAGCGGTGATCGCGGGAGCCGCGGCATCCGCACTCCACGGTGCGCGGTGGGTGGACTCGGACACGCCCGTCGAGCTCGTCTCGAAGAACGCCCGGCCCCAGCGCGGGCTGATCGTCCGCAACGAGACGCTGGCCGACGACGAAGTGACCGTCGTCAAGCGGCTGCCGGTGACATCGGTTGCCCGCACCGCCTTCGATCTCGGCCGCCACCTTCCGCGCAGCCAGGCGCTGGCGCGCCTCGACGCGCTGATGCGTGCCACCCCATACTCATTCGAAGACGTCTCTATCTTGGCGAAGCGGTACAAAGGCGCTCGCGGTCTGCGACGGCTGGCGGAGGTGCTGCCCCTGGTCGACGGCGGCGCGGCCTCGCCCAAGGAAAGCTGGCTGCGCCTGCTACTCATCGAAGCCGGCCTACCGAAACCTACTACGCAGATACCCGTCAACCAGGGCTGGCGATTAGTCGGTGTGCTCGACATGGGCTGGGAGGACTACATGGTCGCGGTGGAGTACGACGGCGACCAACACCGCACGGATCGAAGGCAATATGTGCGCGACCAGTGGCGCCTAGCCAAACTCGCAGAGATGGGCTGGGTCGTCATCCGTGTGATCGCCGAGGACAAGCCTGATGACATTCTCAACCGCGTGTCTCGGGCTTTGGCCCGCCGCGGATATCACCGAGATCGACGTTAGCGCGTGGACTACTCGCACTTTTCCGCGCTAGCGTCGATCTCGGCGGCTAAGGGCGCGTGGCGCGCCCGACCAGGTATGCCAGCGCGTGGTCGGCGCCGTCGGGCAGCGCGTCGGCGGGCCACCACCGCAGGTCCTCCGACTCGTCGCTGATCGCGATCCGCGCGCCGGCCGGCGCGTGCGCGACGAACTGCAGATCCAGGTGGCGGGTGGGCACGCCCAACGAGCAGGTGACCGGGTGGACGTGGATGGCGGCCAGCCCTGGCTCGATGCGCAACCCGTCGACGCCGGACTCCTCGGTGGCCTCGCGCAGCGCCGCGGCGACGACGTCGCCGTCGTCGTCGTCGCAGTGGCCGCCCAGCTGCACCCAGCGGCCCACGCGGGGGTGCAGGGTGAGCAGCACCTGCGAACCGGTGTGGTCGACCACCAGCGCTGAGGCGGTGAGATGGCCCGGCACGCACGCCCGGCGGCAGGCGTCGGGACGGGCGAGCACGAAGGCCAGGACGGCGTGCCGCAACGCATCCTGCGCCGGATCCGGGGCCTGCCAGTCGGACAGCAGCGAGATCGCCGAGTCCCGGACGCTCACCGAGAACCCCGCCGCGTCCGGCGATCCCGCAGCGAGACCCAGGCCGCGCGGCACCGCGTCACCGCTCCCGGCGCGAGCCCCAGCCCGTCGATCAGGACGTGGCGGTCGACGAGGTCGAGCGCCTTGTTGATCTCGTTGGCCTTCAACAGCAGATCGACGTCACCGGCGAGCCCGGGGCCGGCGAGCGCCGGCGGGGGGATGGGCAGCTGCTCGGCTTCCCGGGGCTCCAGCTCCAAGATGCCCCCGCCGTAACTGCGGCCGAGGATTTCGGCGAAGGCGAACGTCACGCTGTTGTGGAACACCGCGGCCAGCGCGGCGGGGTCAGTCTGGGGGTCCACCCCGGCGGCGAGCCGGACCCGGTGCACCGTGTCGGTGCTGGTCGCCGCGGCGGCGTTGACGGTCAGCCGCGGCGTCAGGTGGATCTGGCGCAGCAGGAACAGGTCGGGCATCCACAGCGAGGGCGTGGTCCACCACGGCTTGCGGATCGAGCACTTGTAGCCGCGGTCCACCCCGGCGGCCGCACCGGCGTCGATGTGCGCGGCCAGGGCGGCGTCGGCCGGCTCGCACGGCGCGTTGAGCAGCCAGCCGCGGTGCCCGGCGGCGACATCGCCCGCCCGGCAATCGGTGTCGTAGAACAGGCCGGACAACTGTGCGCTGCGCGAGACGAGCGGGACGCAGTGGGGCAGCAGCCCGAGTGCGCGGGCCTGCGCGTCGGTGAACGTGAAGAAGCTGTTGCGTCCCGTCACGATGCCCACGTCGACCTCGGCGACCGACCCCAGCCGGGTCATGGCCGCCGACGCCTTGAGCGTGCGCAGCAGCCGGATCGCGGCCGGGTCCAGGAAGTAGGTGGTCCACTTCTCGTTCTCGTGCAGCAGCGCGGGCGCCGATTCGACGCCGAGGTCGGCATCCGCGAGCGCATCGGCGTCGGCCAGGTCGACCGTGCGGACCCGGGCGGGCCCGCGACCGGCGATCGCGCAGAACAACACGACCTCCTGCAGGATGCCGTCGAACACCAACCGCCGGAACGTCACCAGCGTGATGTCGCTGAATCGGCTCAGCAGGAACTCGCGCAGCTGCGCGGCGTAGGTGACCTGAAGCAGCTCGGCGGGCAGCACCAGTCCCACCCGGCCGCCGTCGCGCACCAGCATCGAGCTCGCCACCACGAAGGGAACCCAGGCGTTGGTCAGCCGGGTGGGCCGCAGGCCCGCGCGCCGCATCAGCTCCAGCGCGGGGGCGCGCTGTTCGGCCGCCCAGTTGCCGAATCGGATGTAGGGCGGATTGCCCGCGACCCCGTCCCAGCCGCCGGGCTCGGTGGTGGCGAGCCAGGTGAACAGGTTCGCGGTGTCGACGGGAGCGAATTGCCGTGCCGTGGCCGCCTCTTCGGCGACGAGCTCGACGCCGTGGATCCGCCCGCCGAGGGCGGCCAGCTCGCGCAGGATGGCGCCGTCGCCGCAGGAGGGTTCCAGCACGCGCGGTCCGGCTTCGCGCACCCAGCGGGCGAGGAACCGGGCCACCGCCGCCGGCGTGTAGTAGCCGCCGCGGGCCTTCTCGGCGGAGGCCGCCGCCTTGCCCGCGAACGTCTTCATTCGGCAAGTATCACTTGCGGATCAACAAATCCCCGGCGTCCGCCGGGTCGCGCGGCCCGGCGGGTTCTTCGGGGTAGCCGATCGCGACTGCGCCCAGCGGCTCCCAGTCGGCGGGCAACTCCAGCTCCGCGCGCACCAGGTCGGCGGCGAAGATCGTCGAGCCGATCCAGCAGCTGCCCACCCCGCGCACGGCCAGCGCCACCAACAGGGCCTGCACGGCCGCCCCGACCGCCACGGTGAACATGGTGTGCTCGGCGTCGGTGCGGGCGGCGTCGGGATACGCGTGCGCGCCTTCGGGAACGAGCATCGGGATGACGACCTCGGGTGCGTCGTAGAGGATCTGGCCGCGCGCCACCCGGCGTTCCACCGAGTCGGCGGGCCTGCCGTCGCCGGCGAGGTCGGCGCGCCACTTGTCTTTCATGCGGTCCAGCAGCCGCGGCCGCACGCCGTCCGTGCGCAGCCAGACGAACCGGACCGGCCGGGTGTGGTGCGGGGCGGGGGCGGTGAGGGCCTCGGCGACGGCGGCTTCGATCAGCTCGGGCGCCACCGGCTCGGCGCTGAACCGGCGCACCGATCGGCGCAACAGCTGCGCCTGCCGGCGGCCCGCGTCGAGGGCCTCGGCGGTGCCGAGCCAGAACAGGTCTTCCTCGCCGGGCCGCAGCAGTCGCCGCGCGGTCGAGCCGTCGTCGGACACGGCAAGGCCGCGCACCACCGCCACCGGCATGGCGGTCAATTTGCCCTTCACCAGATCGGCCGCCGCGGCGACCTCGTCGGCGACCGCGATCTCGGTGACCACCAGTTCGTTGCCGTGTCGGTCGACGCTCCCCGAATAGCCGTGCAGCACAGCCATACCGGCCGACCCCACCGCCGCGTCGATCTGGCCGTTGCGCCAGGCGCGGCCCATCGTGTCGGTGATGACCACCGCGACGTCGACCCCCAGTCGTTCGGCCAGGCCGGCGCGCAGCGCCGCGGCGCTGCCGTCGGGGTCGACCGGCAGCAGCGCGAGTTCGTCGCGGCCCACGTTGGATCCGTCCACGCCCGCGGCGGCCTGGATCAGGCCGATGCGGTTCTCGGTGATCAGGGTGCGGCCCTTGCGCGCCAGCACCCGCACCGCCTCCTGCTCGACCAGCTTGCGCCGGAGTTGGTCGCGCTCCTCGGCGTCCTGCGGCGCGGGCACCAGCCGGCCCTCGCACTTCGACACCACCTTGCTGGTCACCACCACGACGTCGCCGTCGCGCAGCCAGGGGGCGGCCGCGGCCAGCGTCGCGCTCAGGTCGTCGCCGGGGCGGAACTCGGGAAGCCCGGCGACGGGCAGGATCTCGATCGCCGCGCCGGTGCCATGTTCGGTCACAGGTTCACGCCCGCGAGGTCGAGCCCGGCGCGGACCATCTCGGCCGTCGCCTTCGGGTCGGTCATCAGCAGCGGCACGGCGCGCACCGCGACGCCATCGATGTCCGCGTGGTCGCCCTCGTGCACCAGCCAGCAATCCAGGATGCCGGTGCCACCGCGCGCCCCGTAATGCCGGCCGACCGCCTCCGCGGTGGAGTCCACCCCGACCACCGACAGGCACGCATCGGCCATGCCGCGCAAGGGTTTTCCACCGATGATCGGCGAGTACCCGACGACCGGGGCGGTCGTCGAGCGCAACGCCGCGCGAATGCCGGGCACGGCCAGGATGGCGCCGACGCTCACCACCGGGTTGGACGGCGCCAGCATGATGACGTCGGCGTCGGCGATGGCGGCGACAGCTTCACTTGTGGCGGTGGCCTTTTCGGCGCCGATGAAGGCGAAGCTGTGTGTCGGCACGTCGGCGCGATAGCGCACCCACCACTCCTGGAAGTGGATCGCGCGCCGGGTGCCGTCGTCCGGATCGGTGATCACCACGTGCGTCTCGCAGCGGTCGTCACTAGCCGGCAGCAACCGGGCGCCGGGTTGCCAGCGATCGCACAGCGCCGTGGTGATCTGCGACAGCGGGTAGCCGGCGCCCAGCATCTGGGTGCGCACCAGGTGGGTGGCGATGTCGCGGTCGCCGAGTCCGAACCAGTCCGGCTGCACGCCGTAGCGCGCCAATTCCTCTTTGGCGTGCCAGGTTTCGTCGCGGTGACCCCACCCGCGCTCGGGGTCTACACCTCCACCTAAGGTGTACATGCAAGTGTCCAAGTCCGGGCAGACCCGCAGTCCATGAATCCAGGCGTCGTCGCCGATGTTGACGATTGCGCTAAGTTCGTGGTTGCCGGCTCCCGCGTCTGGGTGCTGTTGCGTTGCGAACTGACCCAGCCCGAGTAACTGTTGAATCCCCAGCAGGAAGCGGGCGCCGCCAACCCCACCGACCAGAACGGTGACCTTCACGTGGACGACAGTACTGCCCGACGACTGTGTGGTGGCCGGCCCGTTACGCGGCCTTTAAGCATAGTTGCGGGCGGTGTGATCGACACGCCGAATGAGCAAAACAACGGAAACGCCGTAATTCGGTCACGAGATGGTATGGAAATGCGCCGTAATGCTTGACCCGGCAGATCAACCCGTGTCTAATCACAACAGTGTCATTTCCCGGTTGGCCGGCCGGTTCCGGTGTCGCAGACCGAGATTCGATCACTTGTTCGAATTGTCTGTACACATCAGAAAAGTGGGAACCACTCACTCCCCCAATCAAATTGAGGAGGCGGACGACCGTATGTCTTACGAACATCTTCGAGGAGTCATGGCGAGCACGCCGCACACCCCCATCGTCTCGGCGCCGGTTCGGCCGGCCCGGCCGCACCTGACCGTGGTTCCCGATGCGCCAGTCGCATTCGAGCCCGAGCCGATGCCGGCCCCCGTCGCGGACCAGTGGCAGGACCGGGCGCTGTGCGCCCAGACCGACCCCGAGGCCTTCTTCCCGGAGAAGGGCGGCTCCACCCGCGAGGCCAAGAAGATCTGCCTGGGGTGCGAGGTACGCCACGAGTGCCTGGAGTACGCCCTGGAGCACGACGAGCGCTTCGGCATTTGGGGCGGCCTCTCCGAGCGGGAGCGCCGTCGCCTCAAGCGCGGCATCATCTGACGCCGCGCACAACGTCTTTCGGCGTCATTCGTCGTCGATCGTCGGGTCGATGACCGACGGCTCGACATCGAGGTAGATGGCCACCTGGGCCACCAGTATCTCGTGCAGCAAATCACCGAGTTCGACGGTGTCCTTTGCCCGTCGCTCAATAGGCTTGCGGAACAAGACAATTCGCGCCCGCGTGGCGTTCCCGCGGACGTCGACGCCGGCCGGGATCAGTCGCGCCAGGGGGATCGGCCCGTCGGCGACGACCTCCGGCGGCCACTGCACGCTGTCGGGATCCTTGGCCGCGATGCGGGGGATCTCGTCGACCGCCACGTCGAGCTCGGCCAGGCGCGCCTGCCAATGCCGCTCGATGGGTTCGTAGGCCTCGAGCACCGCCATGTCGAACCGCTCGGCCCGGCTGCGCCACCCGGGCACCGTCGGCGGCAGCAGCGGACCGCGTACATCGCGGCCCCGCCGGGAAGCGAATCGGCCCGGGGACCGATCCCTCCGCGGGGAGCTGCGCGAATCGCCCACGCGCCGATGGTAACGGTTGAACATCGGGGGTCGGCCGGTTGCGCGTGTCCGGCGCTTCAAGGACGTTTGCGCACGATAGCCTTTCGGCGTGAACGTTCCCCGTCGCTGTTGCCGGCCCGGGTGTCCGCACTACGCCGTGGCGACCTTGACGTTCGTCTACTCGGACTCGACGGCGGTGGTGGGACCACTCGCGACCGCGCGGGAGCCCCATTCGTGGGACCTGTGCGTCGGCCATGCCGGCCGGATCACCGCGCCCCGCGGGTGGGATCTGGTGCGCCACGCCGGCCCCCTCTTTTCTGAGCCCACGCATCCCGACGAGGACGACCTGGTCGCCCTCGCCGATGCGGTGCGCGAGGGCGGCCCCGCGGCGCGCGCGGTGCCCTACGGCGGCGCGCCGATCAACGGCTTCGCCGACCCGCACATCCCCCACGCCGGGTCGCAGGCCACCGCGCCCAGCAGCAGTGTGCTCGCGCCGCCCGAGCATCGGTCCGGCCGGCGCCGCGGGCATCTGCGGGTGTTGCCCGACCCCAGTGACTAGCCGTTCCGGCGTCGACCGCGATCCCCGCGCACCGCTGCGGTCCGTGTTTGTCGCGGGCCGATAGGCTGACGGCCAAGAGGCGAAGGAACGCGAACCCGTTCAAGGCGTCAGGAGGCCCCCGCATGTCTCGGCTCGCCGCGACCGTCCACCGCGTCGTCAAGGCATACGACGTGCGAGGGCTGGTCGGCGACGAGCTCGACGAGCCGCTGGTCACCGCCCTGGGGGCGGCCTTCGCCAGGCTGATGCGCGGCGAGGGCGCGCGGCAGGTGGTGATCGGCCATGACATGCGCGACAGTTCGCCCGCGCTGGCCGCTGCTTTCGCCTCCGGGGTGATGAGCCAGGGCCTGGACGTGGTGCGGATCGGTCTGTCCTCCACCGACCAGCTCTACTTCGCCTCCGGGTCGCTGGACTGCCCCGGCGCCATGTTCACCGCGAGCCACAACCCGGCGGTCTACAACGGGATCAAGCTGTGCCGGGCGGCCGCCAAGCCGGTCGGCGCCGACAGCGGGCTGCGCGCCATCAGTGAGGACGTGATCGCCGGGGTGCAGCCGTATGACGGGCAACCCGGAACCGCCACCGACCGCGACGTGCTCGACGACTACGGGACGTTCCTGCGTTCGCTGGTGAGCATGTCGGGGCTGCGGCCCCTGCGGGTGGCCGTCGACGCCGGCAACGGCATGGCCGGTCTCACCACGCCCGCGGTGCTCGGGGCGATCGACTCGATCACCTTGCTGCCGTTGTACTTCGAGCTCGACGGCTCGTTCCCCAACCACGAGGCCAACCCGCTCGACCCGGCCAACCTGGTCGACCTGCAGGCCTACGTCCGCGACACCGGCGCGGACATCGGCCTGGCCTTCGACGGGGATGCCGACCGCTGCTTCGTCGTCGACGAACGCGGCCGGCCCGTGTCGCCCTCGACGGTGACCAGC
>NZ_LZJG01000092.1:0-589 GCF_001667785.1 Mycobacterium sp. E3247
CTGGACAAGATGTCGGAGAAGATCCCCGGATAGACCCGGGAGAATCGGAATACTTTGTGCAGGATCCGGGAGGAGTACCATGACAGGACTGCTGAGGTTTTAACAACCTTACCTTGTTGACTTTTAGGACCTCACCCTTATTGGTTCAGCTCGATTGGAATCTCACTCATGTCGAAATTGACACGTTTGGCCGCAGGAGCAGCGATCGCCGGAGCGCTCACCGCGGTATCCGGCGGCCTGGGCGACACGGTCGCGCGCTCCGATCCGTCTCTTCCATGTCCGCAGGTCGCGCGTTGCGACCCCGGCTGGGGCGGAGAACCGCTGGCCACACCCGATAGTCCCGCAGCTGTCAGCTCGCCCTCGGGCGGCCAAGCGATGGTCACGCCCGCTAGTCCAGACGCCGTCAGCGCCCTGTCTGGCGCCCAACCGATGGGCACGCCCGATAGCCCTGGAGTCGTCAGCGGTTTTTCGGGCAGCCAACCGCTGAGCACCCCGGATAGCCCGCATCGCGCACCGGCCCCGAAGCCGTAACGCAGAGAACATTGTGCGGCCCCGGGCCAGGCAGGAGTCGTGAAAAGCTCTATCCCGG
>NZ_LZJG01000093.1:0-684 GCF_001667785.1 Mycobacterium sp. E3247
GAAGTCGAACAGCGAGCTGATCGGTCCGAAGATCAGCATGAACCGGCGGATGAACGCGACGTTCCAGTGCGACGGCGCGTGCAGCTGCTCGGCGTCGACCCTGTCGGTGGGGATCGCCAGCTGCGAGGAGTCGTATAACAGGTTGTTCAGCAGGATCTGGCTGGGCAGCATCGGCAGGAACGGCAGCAGGGCCGATGCGGCCGCGGCGCTGAACATGTTCCCGAAGTTGCTCGACGTGCCCATCAGCACGTACTTGATGGTGTTGGCGAATATGCGCCGGCCCTCGGCGACGCCGGTGGCCAACACACCGAGGTCCTTCTCCAGCAGCACCACGTCGGCGGCGTCCTTGGCCACGTCGGTGGCGCTGTCCACCGAGATCCCCACGTCGGCGGCGTGCAACGCCAGCGCGTCGTTGACCCCGTCGCCCAGGAAGCCGACGGCTCGCCCCTCGCGCCGCAGCGCGGTGATGAGCCGCGCCTTCTGCTCCGGCGAGATGCGGGCGAAGATGGTGTAATTCTGTGCGGCGTGCTCGAATTCTTCGTCGCCGAATTGTTCCATCTCCGCGCCGGTGATGGTTCCCTTTGAGGCCAAACCCAAGTCGGCGCACACCTTTTCGGCCACCCGCGCGTTGTCACCGGTAGCGATCTTCAGCTCGATGCCCAGATCCGCGAGCTGGGTTAGGGA